>JACQUS010000372.1 GCA_016210125.1 Chloroflexota bacterium
AGCGTGAGATGGCCGCTACGCTCCTGCCGGTTGCGCTTCTTGGCGGCGCTGGCGATCGGCTTCTCGTCGCCGGTCACCGGCTCGAACGCCACGTCGGGGATGCCGCCGGCGAGCAGGTCCCAGGTCGCGCCGATCAGGCTGTTGCCGAGCTTGACGTGGTGGTCGAGGAAGGTGAGTGGCCGGCCGGGGTCGTGCCCCTCCAGCCACAAGGCCAGCTTGCAGAGGTCCACCGCCAGCGGATTCACGTCCACGCCATACAGGCAGTGGCGGATGATCTGGCGCAGCGCGGCGCGAAGCTGCGCCGGGCTCGGCTCGGCGTCGCCGGCCTCGATCCGCGCCAGCTCGTCGGCCAGCCGGCGCGCGGCGGCGAGCAGGAAATGGCCGCTGCCGCAGGCCGGGTCACAGACCGTGATGCTGAGCAGCGCCTGCTTGCGCTCGTCGGCCGTCTTGGCGCCTTTCAGCCGGTCGGCGATGACCGGCTCCAGTGCCGAGCGGATCAGCTCCTGCACCAGCGGCGTCGGCGTGTAGTAGCTGCCGGTCTGCTTCCGCTGGCCGCTGCCGACGAACTCGAACCGCGGCTGGAGCGGATCGGCCAGGAGCTGCGGCTGGCGCTCCAGCAGCCCCTCGTACACGCCGCCCAGCTCCTCGGCGTCCATGTCGCGGTAGTTGACGCGCCGCGTGACCTTCGCGACGCGCACCCACGAGAGGTAGCGCATGGCCTCGGCGAGCGCGTCGTTGCGCAGCAGTGCGCCATCGAGCTCTGGGCAGGACTCGGCGTCGAACAGCCCGCCGCCGAGCGCCGGCACGCCGAGCCCCTGCCGCTCCCCGGACAGGAGCTGGAACGTGACGCGCAGCGCGCGCCACAGGTCGTCGTGCCGCTCATCGGTGAGGTGCTTGCGCGCCATGTCGCGCAGCCGGCTGGCGGCGTAGTGCTCGCGGTAGCGGCGCTTGTTCGCCGCGTCGGCGCCGGCGGGGAAGACGAGATCGCGCTCCTCGGCGGCGAAGAGGAAGATCAGCCGATAGACGAGCCGCAGGAGCTGCTGGTAGTACCCCTCGACCGACAGCTCCCCGCTCGCCAGACGCCGGCGCAGGTCGTCGTTGGCCGGATGGGTCAAGAAGCCGGTGCCGAGCGCCGTGATCGCCGCCTCAACGCCCTTGCGCAGCTCGCCCAAAGCCCGCGTACCCTGCGACTCGGCCTTGGCCCGCCACTGCTCCAGCCAGCACTGGCTCGCCTCGACGCCGGCGCGGGGCAGACGCGAGCGGTGGAGGACGAGGTAGAGCAAGACGAAGTCGGCCCACACGCCACCGTCCAGCATGGCCTCCAGGTCGAACTCGACGTAGGCCTGGCGGGTGAGCGAGGCGTTGTCGCGGAGCAGCCGGAGACGTAGGCCGTTCGAGACCAGGCCATAGGTCGCCTCGGAGACGTTGAGGTACTCCTGAAGCAGCGCGTGGGGGCTCATGCGCCGCTGGCCGGAGGCGGCGGGCGCGGCTCGGTCCAGGTCTTGCCGAAAGCTCTCCACGTGCACGGGCACCGGCCCGGCGCGGTGGCTGATGAGATAGCGGCGCTCGCCGACGATCTCGGCGCCGGCGCGGTACTCCGCTTCGCCGTAGCCCAGCTCGCGCAGCAGTGGCAGCAGCCACTGTTGGCGCGTCTGTGTGACGCCCGACTCCGCAGCCGGCAGATCCGCTGTCGCCGCGCGAAAGGCCGCCCAGTACGCTTTGACCTTGGCCCAGGCGCGGGCCGCGGCCTCACCCAGCCGGTCCGTCGCGGCCAAGCCGTAGTCCTTGGGCGCCAGACCGCCCAGCTCCGGATCGTTGCCGACGATCCGCTGGAGCAGGTCCGGCGGCAGCAGGCCACCCTCGGAGCGGGCGGTGGTGAACTCACCGCTCATACGACGGCCCCCGTCGGCATCAGAACGTAGAGACCCAGCAGGTCAACCTCCTGGTGCGGCTGCACACGGTAGCGGACGCCGCGCAAGTTGGCCGCGGCGCGCACCCGCCGATGGGCCGCCAGCAGCTCGTCGGCCCGGCGCTGGGCCAGGTCCGCCACCTGCGGCCACCAGCCTCCGCCCTGCCCATCGCCCCTCAGCGGCGAGAGAAGGCGAGCGTGCAGCACCTGCGTCGCCCAGTGCTGCGCCTGTCCGGGCACCACGTTCGCCGTGGGCGCGGCCTGCGCCAGCCGCTCCACCTCGGCGCGGTCCAGCCACGTTGGCGCGCGCGGGTCGCCCTGGAACCCGGCCAGGAAACACTCCTCGGCCAGCATCGGGAAGATCGCCTGACCGCGCAGCTCCTCGATGAGGAAGCGGGCGCGGAGCAGCACGAGCACGGTGCGCTGTGCCACGGCACTCGTGCGGATCGCTCCGCTGCGGCTGGCGATCGCCGCGGCCGGGTCGGCGAGCGCAGTGTCGAGCACGTAGCCGGCCAGCGCCTCGACCAGCGGATGCGTCCGGGGCAGGTAGGTGACGCCCTCCGGGACGGGCAGGACGAAGCCGACGCGCAGGGGTCGCCCATCGTCGCCAAGCTCGGTGCGCGAGCGCACGGCCCGGGGCAGGCGCGTACAGTCGAGCCGCCAGAGCTGGCCCTCCTTGATCAGAGGCGAGCCCAGCCGGCTACACGCCTCGCCCACGAAGCGCTCCACGTCCGCGCTCAGGCCCACCGCGTCGGCCGCCTCCCGCAGTTCGCCGGCCACCTCTTCGGGCTTGAGCCCGTGCTGCGCAAACACGGTCCGCGTCCGCTTTTCGCGGTCGGCGGCCGCCTCCCAGGCCTTGTTGACGCGCTCCTCTTCGAGATCGAAGAGCGACAGTTGCTCGGCCGGCGCCTTGGGCCGCAAGAACAGGGCCTCGAAGATCGCTTCGAGCACCGCGTTCGTTTCGATGGGTACCGGCACGCTCACGCCGAGCGTCTGGCGAATCTTCTCCGCCTTGCGTAGCAGCACGCGCAGGACGACGCCGTCCACCAGGTTGTCCTGGCCGTAGACGAGCGCCGTGCGCACAACCGGGCGCGGCTGGCCGTAGCGGTCCACCCGGCCCTCGCGCTGCTCGTGGCGGGTGGGATTCCACGACAGGTCATAGTGCACCACGGCGTTGAAGTGCTGCTGCAGGTTGATGCCCTCGGACAGGCAGTCCGTGGCTACCAGCACGCGCCGCGGCGCGTCAGCTAGGGCGAGGACGCGCTCGGCCCGCTCCTCGGCCGGCAGCTCCCCGGTGACCACTTCCACGCGCACGTCCTTGAGCCGGCGGCTTAGCTCCTCGCCCACGTAGTGCGCCGTGGCGACGTAGCGGCAGAAGACGATGGGCTGAAAACCGTCGGCGACGAGGTCGCGGACGACGCTCTCGGCGACCTTCAGCTTCGGATCGCCAGCCCCCATCAGCGCATCGGCTTGCCGCGCCAGCGCGAGCAGCCGCCGGCGCTCGATGGTTTGAGATTGCGAGGTCGGCGGGCCTTCCTCTTCCGTGGTATCGGCTCCGGGCGTGCTGTCGTCCTGCTCGGCCTCGTCGCGGGTGAGGAGGTCGAAGACGGCATCCTGCCCCAGGCGGTCGGCCTCGCGGACGTCGAGCTGCTCCGACTGGGCCGCACGGGTGCGCAGAGCGGCGGCAGCGGCGGCCGGGCTGGAGCTGACGCAGCGCAGCAGCGCCAGCGCGGCCCACCAGCGCACCCGCTGGTGAAACTGCGAGAGCCCCTCGCTAGCCCGCACCAGCTCCTGCGTATAGTCGCGGGTGGCTTCCAGCAGGCGCTTGTAGTCGGGCGTGAGGCGATAGGGCACCTCGGGGCTCTGGTCGAGGCTCTCGCGGGCCGGGAAGATGGTCGTCGCCTTCAGGTAGCGGTCGAGGTCGCCACGCCGGCGTTGGACGAAGTGCCGGGCCAGCAACCCGCGCGCCTCCGTGCCCGCGCCGTAGGCGAGCTGCGCCACCTGCTTCTCCAGCTCGGGCACGAGCAGCCCGATGAGCGAGGCGAAGGCGCGCTCGTCGCCGGAGTGCGGCGTCGCGGTGACGAGCACCAGATGGCGGTCGGGATCGGCCGCCAGCTCCCGCAGCAGGCTGTGGCGCTGCTGCTGGGCCGCGCCCCCCGAGGACGATTGGGCAGCCGCGTGGGCTTCGTCCACGATCACGAACTGCGGACACGTTTGGACGAAGCGGGCACGCCGGCGGTCGCTCTTGATGAAGTCAATGGACACGACGGTGAACGGGTACTCGTGGAAGACCGAGCGGTCCGTCGGCAGGTCGCGCTCCAGCGCGCTGACCGTGCCGGGGCGCACCTCGACCGCCGGTAGGTGGAACTTCGCGCTCAGCTCCTTGCGCCACTGCTCGCAGAGGTGCGGCGGGCAGAGAACGCACAGCTCGCGCATTTCGCCGCGGTCAAGCAGCTCGCGAGCGATCAGCGCCGCCTCAATCGTCTTGCCCACGCCCACGTCGTCGCCGATGAGCAGACGGACAGGATTCTGACGCAGCGCCATCAGCAGCGGCACGAGCTGGTACGGGCGCGGCTCGACGGCGATGCGGGCGATGGAGCGCAGCGGGCCGGCCGCCGAGCGCAGGCCGAGGCGCACCGCGTCACGCAGCAGCGAGGTCGCGACGGCGTTGCCGGCATACTGAGGATCCGGCGGCGAGAGGCTGGCCGAGGACACATCATCGCCTTCGAGCGGCACGTATAGCCCGCAGGCGTCCTCGTCGGTCCCGCCGAGCGGCCGCAGGCGCAGCACCTCTGGGTCGTCCGACGGCAAGACCACCCACTCCCGCCCGCGCGCCTGGACGAGAGAGCCGATGGCGAACTGTTCGGCTGTGATGGCCATGTGTCTCCCTACCCCTTCGCCGTGACGCCGAACACCCAGGGAAACCCTTCGACGCGGCCCGCCCATGTGTCCGGCCCTTGCACGCGGATGACCGTGTAGCCGAGGTTCTCCAGGGCTGCGTCTTGTGCGGCGTCCCGTCGTTGGCGCTCGGGAAACTGGTGGGGAGCGCCGTCCACGTAGACGCACGCCATGTTCCCGTAGACGAAGTCGGGCCGGACCGCAAGCTGATCGAGGTGCACTTGCGCTCGATCCGGCAGGCGCAGCCCCTGCTCGTAGAGCCACTGGACGAACTCTTTCTCCAGGCCCGACTCGCAGAAACGCAAGAGCGTGTCGCGCTGCGCTTCGCGCGTCCGGCTGCCAGCGCCCACCGCGCCCGTCACACGGGTGAGCTGGAGAAGCAGCGCCGGCAGGAGCTGGCGGTCGAGCAGCTCATGATAGCGCTGGTTGCTGTAGCTGAGCAGGCAGTCGTAGCAGGCCGCCTCGCAGTCCTCGGTGGCGCGCGCCGCACGGCGGCGGTCGGCGCCCGTGTCGGGATCGAAGTGGCAGATCGCGAGCGCCTCGCGGGCCACCTCGGCCAGGGCGCCGGGCTCCTCTGCCAGGCGCACGAGGACGCCGGCGCCACCCTCCGCCGCCTCGTAGAAGAGCACCTGCCGGGCTTCCTCCGCCGTGGGCAAGGGCTCGCAGGCCAACTCCGACTCTTCGAGCTGGTAGCGGGCCTCGATGCCCCGCTTGAGCGCGTATTGCAGGCTGAGCGTGGCGGCAGGCTCAAGGGGCTGGGTGAGCTGGAGCACCAACACATTGCGATGATCCGCGACGAACGGCACCACCCGCACCTTCTGCGAGGGGGCCGCCAGCGGATCGGCCTCCTCGGCGGAAGCATCGGGCTCCTGGTCGCTCTTGTCCCAGATGCCGCGCTCCATATCCAGTACGAAGCCGTAGACGTGCTTGTCCTTGCGGCGGTTCCAGCCGAGGTTCACGCGCCAGAGCGTCGTGGCCGGCCCGTAGGTGCCGGTGGCCAGCACGTTGCCATCGCGGTGGAACTCTACCTGCCGGGTGACCGGCGCGCCATCGTCGCGCTCGGCAAAGCGGAAGATGGTGCGCAGCTCGTAGCCCAGCCTCAGCCGCTCCTCCTCGTCGCAACTGATGCGGTCCACGCGGTAGGTCGAGACGCTCTCCAGCCGTAGAAGGTTCTTAAGGGCCTGGCCGGTGGTCGCGTTAAGCTGCACGCCGCAGCGGTCGCAGAGGTCCACGTTCGCCCGCTCGCCGAAGTGCCCATAACCACACATGCGGCAGAACTGCGCCGAGTGGGTGCGACTGCCGCTGTCCTCGCGCGGCAGCACGACGCGGCTAATGCGGTAGCGGCTGCCCTCGTGGTAGACGATGGTGCGCGGGCCGAACTCTGAGATGGCGATGAACCGGGCGCGGGTGAGGAACTCCTCCTCGCCCCTGCGCCGCTGGCGGCCGGGAATGAAGGCCGTGACCGGCAGGCGAGGGAAGTTGTAGCCGGGCAGAAAGCCCTCGGTGGCGAAGTAGCGGTAGCTGTAGAAGTCGGAGTAGACGTCATGCCGGGCGCGGGTCAGGAGATCGAGCTGCGCCTCGGCCTCCTCGCGCAAGCGCTGGGCCGCCCTGTGCTCCTCGGCGGTGCGCAGGGGATCGGCGACGATCTGATGCTGTCGCTCCTGCTGCTGCTTCGCTGAGCGATAGAGGTGCCGCCAGCGGTCCGCCGCCCGGTCGAAGGCCAGCGGCGCCTGCTGCACGATCTGCATCAGCCAGTCCGGTGTGAACCACGGGGCGCGGGCCGGGGTCAGCTCCGCCAGGAGGCCATCGAGGATGTGCCGGCAGCGCTTTTCGGCCAGGAGCTGGTAGGTGGGTTTGTCAATGTACGCCCGAACCTCCGGCTTCAGCGGCAGGTCGGGGTCGCTGAGATCGAGGAGGTCACTCACCGAGGAGTAGAGCGACTGGCCGGTCTCCGCGAGCCAGACGGCGTGGACGTGCGCACGCAGCAGCTCCTCGTTGGCGAGATCGAGCCGGGGCGGAGCGACCTTGCCGGAGACCATGCGCTCCGGCCGGCGGAAGTAGTACTGGTCGTGCGGACTCATGGACGTGCAGTAGCTCAAGACGAGCGCCGGCTGGCCGCTCCGTCCGGCACGGCCACTCCGTTGGGCGTAGTTGGCCGGCGTCGGCGGCACGTTGCGCAGGTTGACGCTGTTAAGGTCGCGGATGTCCACGCCCAGCTCCATCGTCGGTGAGCAGTAGAGGATGGGCAACTCGCCCCGCCCAAAGCGGTCCTCGCGCTTCTTGCGCTCCTCGGCCGGCACCTGGGCGGTGTGCTCGTGGGCCTCGAGCTGGTGCAGGCTGGCAGCGGCGACCCGATAGAGTTGGGCAAAGAACTGCTGGATGTGGCTCTCCCCCGAGGGCGCGGTAGGCACGCGGATCGGATCGTGCTGCACCGTGCCATCGCCCGGCCGCCAGCACATGACCCCGGCCTGGAGCTGGTAGGCGCCGGGGACGCCGGGCGCCTCCTCGACGTGGCCGCCGATGACGAGGGCCTTCATCAGGCCGGCGACGAGATGATCGAACTCTTCGACTGGGACACGCTGCCCTCTCCCGCGTGTCGAGGGCCAGGTATCGCCCCGTCGCAGGAAGCGGCCGGCCAATGACCGCGTCGTGAGGGACTGGTCATCGCTGCTCCGCCGCTGCGCGTCGCCGGTCAGGAGAAGCGTCCCCTCCCGCAGCCGCTCGCCCTCGTCGAAGGCCCACGGCAGGCGCAGGTGCTGGTAACTCTGCTGGCGGATGCGCGCCTGGTGCTGCGGGTCGAGATAGGTCACCTTGATCGCCAGGCCCCGACGCATGGAGTCGAGGAGTGCCTGGCATACCCGCTCGCGCTCGGTCGGCGTGGCCGCCGCCAGGTCCGGGTGGAGGCCTTGCCACACCTCTTGCGCCGCGCACAGCTCGTGCAGCGCCTCATAGGTGATCTTCAGCAGCCCGACCTGCTCCAGATTCGGGGAGGCGATGCGCCAGCCGCGCCGCAGGTCCTGGTAGACGCGGCAGCCGATCAGCTCCCGAAGCGCGTCATGTGTCGCCTTACGCGCGGCGAACTGGGCCTGCAGGTTCGACGCGTACTCCCCGAAGTCGAGCGCCAACGCCTCCACGACGCGCTGGGCGATCTCGTCGTAGGCCACGCCGTCCGGCCCGGTGCGCTCGACGGCGGCGAGGATGGCCGCGCGCAGGAGCGTCACCTGCACGAAGTCGTTGAAGTGGCCGGCCTGCAGCGACGCGTCCTGGCGGTTGTCGGTAAAGCTCAGGAGCTTGCGCGCACCGGCGGGGACCGCGGCATCGTCGCGCAGCGCGCGCACGATGGCGATGGAGAGGATCGTCGTCGCCGTGCTGCGCCCTTCCGACGACAGCGCGGCCAAGCGCGAGAAGTCCTTCTCACGCCCTGAAGCATACGTCGCGCC
>JACQUS010000382.1 GCA_016210125.1 Chloroflexota bacterium
CCAGGCGAGCATCTCCGTGGGCACGCAGGGACTGGCCGTCGTCGGCATCTTCATCCAGCGCGACCTCGGACTCACGCGGGCGGAGCTGGGCATCTTCGTCGCGCTGGCGCAAGCCAGCTCGTCCGTGGGCATGCTGGCCGGAGGCTGGTTGAGCGACCTGCTCGGCGTGCGCCGCACCACGGTGTTCGGCGTCGCGCTCATCGGTGGTGCGCTGCTCGCGCTCACCACTGCCGGCACATACGGCGCCATGCTGCCGCTCGTGCTCCTCAGCGGCGCTGGCAACGGTGTGGCCTACCCCGCCATCTCGCTGGCGATCCTGCACTGGCTGCCGGTGCAGGCGCGCAGCACGGCAATGGGGTTTAAGCAGACCGGTGCGACGCTGGCCGGAGTCGTGCTCGCTGCTGGTCTGCCACCCCTGGTCGAGGCGGTCGGCTGGCGAGCGGCCGCCCGCCTCACCGCGGTCGCCGTGCTGCTCGGGGCGCTCGTGTGGGGCACGGCCTACCGGAACGGGCCTAAGCGGTCGGTGCCCACGCACCGACTGTCGCTGCTGAGCGGCCTGCTGCTGCTGCGCCAGCCCGGCCTGCTGAGTATCAGTCTGTTCAGTGCCGCGGCCGCCGCCGCGCAGTTTTGCCTGTTCAGCTACCTGATGCTCTTCCTGCACGAGAGCCGCGGCTTCTCGCTCGTGCTCGCCGGCCAGGTGCTGGCGACGGCGCAGCTCGGCGGGCTGCTCGCGCGCATCGCCTGGGGCCTGGCCAGCGACCGGCTGCTGCGCGGCGCGCGCAAGCCGGTGCTCTGCGTGGCCGGCGGTCTCGGCGCCCTGGCCCTGGCGGCCGTTGCCCTCCTGCCGCTCGAGGTGCCAGCGATCGCGTTCCTCGTGGCGGCCCTGCTCGGGCTGACGCTCCTCGCCTGGCACGGGATGCAGCAGGTGGCCGTGGCCGAGCTTGCCGGCCCAGAGCGCGCGGCGCAGGCCATCAGCGTCTCAATGATGGTCCTGCAGCTTGGCGCCGTGATCGGGCCGCCGTTGGTCGGCCTGCTGGTGGACCGCACGAGCTCCTACGAGCTGGCCTGGCTGGTGCTCGCGGTGGTGGTCGCCGCGTCCACCGGCGCGATGGCCCTGGCGTGGCGCGAGCGGGTGGCATGATCGGACGATGGCCTTCTGCACCGCTCGCCGAAGGTGGCGGCCGGGGTACGGTGGCCCGCTAGACCTTAATGTTGCGAAGGTAATCCTTAAACCGGAAAAGCGGCGGTTCAACCTGAAAAAGAAATCGACTGATGAGCGCGTAGAACAGCAAGAGCGCGCGAGGCGATTCTACAGCGACCAGACTTGACGTGTCGTCAGGCAAGGCATCTATCGTGCCGTCCGATAGTCGATTGCATATGACCCCTTTATCGAGAACGCATACGCAATCGATCCTGCAATGCGGCGGAAGCGACTGCGCAATGTGCACTTCGGCCACGCGGCGGAGCAATTCGGCGATGCCGATTGAGCCGAACGCGAAAATGAAGTAATTTACAGGCCACACCTCATACTCCTGCCCGTAAAGTGTGGGCACGCGCACGAAAGGGCCCGGTGGCTTGAAATAGGCGGTCTTGCGTAGCTTGCGGACGCTCCGCATGTTGGTGAACGCCCGGCCGAGCTGTTTTGCATCGAGATGGGACTTCACTTCGATCACCGCGTACACGCCCTCGATCGGGACTACGCGCGTATCGCCACTGCGGTAGAAAATAGGTGTGCGAGCAGCGTCGGAAATAATGATGTCGAGCTGTCGCGATAGATTTCCGTCCGCGTCGACGACTTGGCCCGTGGACACGTCCAGCGACTGGGGGAGGTAATCTCTGATGAACTGGCTCACTATTTTCTCGCGATTCGCGCCCTTTAGGCCAGCGTGGCCGATCGCTTCTGCGGTATGGTTGAAGTCCGCCCGCATCTTATTTGCAACTTCGTCGAATAATCGGTCTAGTTTCATTGTAGGCGATTCCACGGCGCTATCACTCCTCGGGCGAGCCTTCCGCTACTGCGTCCGGCGCGCCGCCCAGCTCGGCCCACAGGCGATTCACGGCCGCGCGCGCGGCGCCGTAGCCGAACCCGCGCCGCAGCAGGTGGCCCTCCACCTTGGCGCGGAAGCGCGCGTAGTCGTCGCGCGGCAGGCCGCGGGCCTTGCGCTGCGCGGCAGCGTAGGCCGCCTCCTCGTCGGCGGGCGTCTCGGCCAGCGCCGCGTCGATGGCCGCGCGGGCGACGCCGCGCTGGCGCAGCTCGGCGGCCACGGCGCGCCGGCCGCGCGGGCTGAAGCTGGCGCGCTGCGTCGCCCAGTAGGCCGCGAAGGCCGCGTCGTCGGCCAGCCCGCGGGCGCGCAGGCGCTCGAGCACGGCGTCGGCCGTGCGCTCGTCGGCGCCGACGCGGCGGGCGAGGTACTGGCGCAGCTCGTGCTCGGAGCGCGGGCGGTAGGCCAGGAAGCGTAGCGCGCGGTCGAGGACGCGCTGGAAGCCCTCGCGCTCGTCGAGCCGGGCCAGGTCGGCCGGGGTCAGCTCGCGGCCGGGCAGCAGGCGCAGCTCGGCGGCCACCTGCGCGCTCACGACGCCGGCCGCCTCGCCGTCGAGGTACAGGCGCAGGCGGTCGCCGCGCCCGGGGACCGGATCGAGCGCCGTCACGCGCGGCACGGCGGTCCGCTACTCCTCTTCGGCACCAATCGCGGCCAGCGGCGCGCTGCGGAAGCTCGTGACGTTGTCGCGGATCTGCTCCTGGATCTGCAGGGCGACCTCCGCGTTCTGCTTCAGGAACTCGCGCGCGTTCTCGCGTCCCTGGCCCAGGCGCACCTCGCCGAAGCTGAAGAAGGCCCCGCTCTTGCGCACGATGCTAGCCTCCAGCCCGACGTCGAGCAGGTTGCCCTCCTTGGAGATGCCCTCGCGGTAGAGAATGTCGAACTCGGCCACGCGGAAGGGCGGCGCGACCTTGTTCTTCACGACCTTGACCTGCACGCGATTGCCGATGCGCTCACTGCCCAGCTTGATCGTGTCGATGCGCCGGAGGTCCAGCCGCACCGAGGCGTAGAACTTGAGCGCGCGGCCGCCGGGCGTCGTCTCGGGGTTGCCGTAGACGATGCCGACCTTCTCACGGAGCTGGTTGGTGAAGATCAGCGCCGTGCGCGACTTGCTCACCACGCCGGTCAGCTTGCGCAGCGCCTGCGACATCAGGCGCGCCTGGAGGCCAACGTGCGCGTCGCCCATGTCGCCCTCGAGCTCGGCGCGCGGCAGCAGCGCCGCCACCGAGTCGATGGCCACCACGTCGACGGCATTCGAGCGCACCAGGGCCTCGGCGATCTCCAGCGCCTGCTCGCCGGTGTCGGGCTGCGAGATGTACAGCTCGGCGACCTTGACGCCGGTCCGTGCCGCGTAGTCCGGGTCGAGCGCATGCTCGGCGTCGACGATCGCCGCCACGCCGCCTAGGCGCTGCGCTTCGGCGATGATGTGCTGGACGAGCGTCGTCTTGCCGGACGCCTCGGGCCCGAAGATCTCGGTGATGCGCCCGCGCGGGATGCCGCCGATGCCGATGGCGAGATCGAGGGCGATGGCCCCGGTGGGGATGGCATCGACCTGCATGCGGGCGCTGGACTCGCCCAGCTTCATGATCGAGCCCTTGCCGAAGGCCTTGTCGATCTGGGCGATCGCCGCTTCCAGCGCGTGGAGCTTGTCGCTGCTTATCTGCATCGTCCCCCAGTCCTCTCCGCGTGCGCTACACACAAGGCGCTACGGCCGCATCCGCACATCGCCCGTGCCGTCGGGTTGTCTCACTCCGCCCCTGAGTCGGGCACCGCAGGGGCCGAGGCCCCCTCTGGACGCCCCGCCCGCCCTGCTCCCCCTCTCCGAGTCGGAGAGGGGGCCGGGGGTGAGGTCCATGCCCCGCTAGGCAGCGGCTTTTCACTCATCGCTCGCGTCCCGCAGGGACATCGCAAGCTCCCCAGCAATGGGGTAGACGATACCAGCCACATCATAGCAACTGCCGCAGACACCTGGGAGATAGAAAAGCGGCAACGTGCGCGCGCGGCGGTCCAACTATAGCACGGACGTTCTATGACGGCAACGTGCCCTCGGCGGCGTAGCCGTTGTGGCGGTGGAAGGCCGCGCGCGAGATGCTCATGTCGAGGTAGCGCTGGCCGTCGAAGCCCCAGTGGGTGCTCGTCTCGGAGAAGCCGACCTTCGTGTAGCAGCGGCGCGCGCGGTGGTTGCGCTCGGCCACGTCGAGATCGACCCGCGCCAGGTCGAGCGTCTCGAAGGCGTAGCGCAGGAGCGTACGGATAGCGTCAGTGCCGAGCCCCTGGTTGACGTGCAGCGGGCTCAGGCGGATGCCGAGCGTGGCGCGCCGCTGCCGCCAGTCGATGTCCCGCAGCCCGAGGAATCCGGCCAGCTCGCCGTCGCGCGTCGTGACCGCCAGGCGCACGCGCTCGGTGTCGCTCAGCTCGTGGCGGAACCAGGCGTCGCGCTCGCTCGGCGTGCGCAGCGCGACGTTGGCCCACTGGAGCTCGGGCTCGGCGAAGCGCGGCCAGGTCGCCGCGTCCTCGGCGTCCTCGCGCCGGACGTCGCGCAGGACGACGTGCTCACCGACGATGGTCGGCACGGCCCTCCTCCTACTCCGTCACGACGAGACGTCGTCGGACGGCGCGCTCGCCGGGCCGCCGACGAGCAGCGCGTAGCCCTGGAAGGAGTACCAAGCGTACAAGAAGCGCTCGCGCGGATAGGCGCGGATGCCGCCGTGGCGGCGACTCGACGGGTCGTTGACCCAGACCCGGTCGCCCTCGACGCCGCTCACCACCACGTAGTGCGCACCGGGACCGAGGCGCAACCAGTCGGCCGGGTCCTCCTCCGTGTGCGCGCCGTCGTGCTCGTAGAGCGCCTTGACGTCCAGCGAGCAGACCACCGGGTGCCCGGCGGCGACGTTGCGCGCGAGGTCATCGATGGTCGGGACGCGCACCTCGATCTCGCCGCCCACCTCGAGGAAGCGCAGCAGCCCGCGAAGGTAGATACGCTCCTTCTGGCGCTCCGGCGGCACGCGCTCCAAGCGCGCGGTCAGGTCATCGCGGATGGCCGCCGGGTCCATGGCGGCGTACTGCACCGGCAGGCGCGTCGTATCACGGGTGATGAGCCGCGCGCCGAAGGAACTCAGGCGCAGATGGTAGCCCAGCTCCTGCGCGTAGACGCCCGTGGGCATCATCTGGAGGGCGGCGCTGATCTCGTGGATCTCGCGGACGCGCCCATAGTACTCGTAGATCATCTTGAGGCACCACAGGCCACAGCTCCGCGTGCCGCGGCCCTGGCGGTAGATCGGTATCGTGAGGATGGGCACCCCGCTGCTCCCGCGTCGCCGGCGCGGCGCCGGCGTAGGCCGGCCGTGCGGGGCCGGCAGCGCTTCTGTGGCCCTTGATACCGAATCAACGCGTACACTGTCAAGCCAGCGCCGGCCCAGCGCCTTGACGTGCGGAGCAGCCGAGAGCATACTCGTTCCGATGCCTGCGTCCGCGGCGTGGCCAGCGCCGCCCGCGCCGGGGTGAGAGGGGGCGTTCGTGGCCGAGCAGCCAACGGCTGAGGAGCAGTGGCGCGCGCTGTTGACCGGCCAGCACCCCGCGCTGCGGCGCGGCCGGCGGGTCAACAAGCTGCTGCCCTCAAACCCGCGCTGCAGGTTCTGCAACGCCCCGTTCAGCGGCTTCGGCGGCGTGGTCATGCGCGCGTTCCAGCGCAAGTCGCGCTCGCGCGGCAACCCCAACTTCTGCAACATGTGCGACCAGTTCGCGCGCACCTGCCCCGGCGGTGCGGAGATCGAGCTCACGCTCCTCTTCGCTGACGTGCGCGGCTCGACCGCGCTGGCCGAGCGGATGAGCCCCTCGGCGTTTAGCCGCCTCATGAGCCGCTTCTACGGTGTGGCGACTGAGGTGCTCGTGCGCTCCGACGCGTACGTCGACAAGATCGTTGGCGACGAGGTGGTAGCCCAATACTTCCCGGGCTTCGCCGGGCCGGACCACGCGCACCTAGCCGTGCACGCGGCGCAGGAGCTGCTGGTGGCCACCGGGCACGCCCGGCCCGAGGGGCCGTGGCTGCCCGTCGGTGCCGGCGTCCACCTGGGCACGGCCTATGTCGGCGTCGTGGCGTCCAAGGACGTCATCGAGATCACCGCGCTCGGCGACGCAGTGAACACGGCGGCGCGCCTGGCCTCGCAGGCCGGCCCGGGCGAGGTCCTCGTCAGCGAGGCGGCCTGCGCCGCGGCGGCGCTCGCGGGCGAGGGCCTGGAGCACCGCCGCCTGGCGCTCAAGGGCCGCAGCGAGCCGGTCGACGTGCGCGTGCTGCGCGTCGGGGTCGGCGCGGCCGGCACTGCGCCGGCCTGAGCACCTGTGCCGACGGCCGAGGGGGGTGCCTCGGCTTTCTGGGCGAATTGTTGCGCATTCCTAATACGCATTCCCGTTGGCGAAAGCATCATCAGTGACGGACGCCAGAAGAGGGGTGCGGAGGGGCCGGGCGACGCTTGCGTCGCGCTTGCCGATGAGTCCCCCTCTGCGGATCAGTGAATCTAGTTTAGGCTAGGGTAGAATATCCTCGAAAGGGTGACGAGCCGTGAGTCGAGAACGCGATTTGGTAGAGAAGATCAGACGCAGCGCCGCCGAGCCAATCGGCCCCAAGGAGTTGGAGCGGCGCAAGAAGCTGTTTGCCAGGACGCTTGAAGTGCGGGCCAAGATCGGGCCCATCTCCACACCCACGGACGTGCTGGTGCGGTCCGTGCGAGAGGGAGAGGACGAGGCCTATGGCTGAGCGTCCCCAGTTCGTGGTGGACGCCTCAGTCGCTGCCAAGTGGTACCTCAACGACGAGGTCAACGCCGACCAGGCTTTGGAGGTGCTGCGACACTTCCTTCAGGGGAAGATCTCGCTGCTGGCCCCCGACCACATCCGCTACGAGGTCCCTAGCGCCGTCAGAAACGCTGTCCGCCGCGAACGCGTGAACCCAGCCGCCGCTAGAGAGGCCACCAGCATCTTCCTGGGACTGGGACTACCCACCACCCGCTCCAGCAGTCTCATCCTCCTGGGCCACGATCAGGCCATAAGGTTTGGCTGCTCGCTCTATGACGGGCTGTACCTGGCGCTGGCGCTGATGTCCCAACGTCCCCTTCTCCATGCCGACCGTAAGCTGCGCCACGCTTTAGACGGCCGCTTCCATCTTGAGCTGTGGATCGCGGACTATCAACCCCACGGCGCCTTCTAACACCGTGGGCTCGAGCGCCCGTCGATCGCCTATCTACTTGACGGCGCTACTATATTGAAGCCAAAGGATCGTAGGAGGGCTTTGGTGGCAAGAAGCTGCTTCAACCTCAAAGTGGAGATCCTTAGCCTGATGGTTCTTGACGCGCTCATGACCTTATTCCCTTCGCCCAGTAAGTGCGTGAGTCCGCCGCCGGCGAGCTCCCGCACCAGCGGTTGCGGGTTCACCCTCGGCGGCGTTGCTTTCTCGTCATCCATCGGCTGAATACCGAGACCAGTCGGTACGGTGACCACGCAGCCGACGCCCCGGGACGCCTGGACCTCCGGGCCGTGCGGTGCCGAACAACGCACCAGCACGTTCGTCGTGGGTCCGCGGGGATAGAACCTACTTCGTCTTGGCGACGTACACCCCGTCCCAGTCGGCCGCGGGCGGGTCGGCCAGCAGGGCCTCGGCGCGGGCCACGTAGAGCGCCGCTGGCCCATCGTCGGGGTCGAGCGCCAGCGCCGCACGGAAGGCGGCCGCGGCCTCGCCGAAGCGCCGCCCGCGGTAGTGCGCCAGGCCGGCCTCATGGTGCCGCTGCGCCTCCTCGGCCGCGGAGCCCTGGTCGGCCGGCCGCAGCTCGAAGATGTCGACCGGCTCGGCGCGACCCTTGACGACCACCGTGTCGAGGAAGCGCGCCGGCAGGTTGGGGCCAGCGGCACCTAGCGTCGCGGCGCTGGCGATCACGCTGGTGCCATACTCCTTGTTCAGCCCTTCGAGGCGCGAAGCCAGGTTGACGGCGTCGCCCAGCACGGTGTAGTCCAGCCGGCGCTCCGCGCCCATGTTGCCGACGATCATCTCGCCCGTGTTGATGCCCACGCCGATGGCCAGGCCGGCCGCGGGCCGGCCGGCGGCCCGCCAGCGTGCCCGCAGCGCCTCCAGCGCGGCGAGCATGTCGAGCGCCGCCAGGCAGGCGCGCCGCGCGTGGTCGGGCTGGCGGAGCGGCGCGCCCCAGAAGGCCATGATCGCGTCGCCCATGTACTTGTCGAGCACGGCGTCGTGGCGGAAGAGCACGTCGGTCATGGCCGTGAAGTACTCATTCAGCAGCTCGACCACCTCCTCGGCCGACAGGCGCTCGGCGAGGTTGGTGAAGCCGCGGATGTCGCTGAACAGCGTGGTCATGGTGCGCTTCTGGCCGCCAAGGCGCAGCCGCTCCGGGTCCTTGAGCACTTCGGCGGTCACGGCCGGCGAGAGGTAGCGCGCCATGGCCGCACGCAGAGCGCGCTGCTCGGCCTGCTCACCGACGACGCGGTAGGCCAGCAGGGCCACGAAGGCTGTGGCGAAGCCCAAGGGCGGGAACACGAGGTCGAGCAGCAGGCCGCGGTCGAAGGCCAAGAAGACGAGGAGCACGTACCACACTGCGGCGGCCAGCGCCCCGCCCAGCGCCAGCAGCGGCCGTGCACGCAGGGCCAGCGGCACGGCCAGCAGCGCCAGTGCCAGCGTGCTAAGCCCGCTGCCGGTGCGGTCCTGCTCGCTGAGGAACGCGCCGCGGAGGATCTGCTCGGTCGCCTGGGCGTGGATCTCGACGCCGAACATCTTGCTGTTGGTCGAGGCCGGCGTCCAGAAATCGTCGCCGAACCCCCCGGCGGTCATGCCGATGAAGACAACGCGGTCGCGGATCATGGCCGGGTCGGCGCCGCCGGAGAGCAGGACGGACAGCGAGACGTGCGGCACGGCGCCCGGCGGCCCGGCGAAGGCCCGGCGCGTCGTCGCGGCGTCGTCGACGGGGATGAGCCGCCCGGCGAAGGGCAGGGCCCCGGCGCTCGGCGGGGCCTCCAAGGTCGCCGGCCGCCGCAGGTAGCGGGCCGCAGCCGTGAGGGCCATGGCCGGCACGGTCTCCTCGCCGGCGCGCAGGACGAGCGCCATCCGCCGCGCCGCGCCGTCGCCGTCGAGCAAGATGTTGACGAGGCCGACGGCGCGGCTGGCCTCGCGCAGGGGCGGCATCGGCTCGGCGGCCATCGCGTAGCGCAGCATGCCGTCGTCGGCGCGGCCGACGAAGCGCTCGGCAGCGATGGGC
>JACQUS010000377.1 GCA_016210125.1 Chloroflexota bacterium
CAGTATCAGTGACCGGAAATCCGGCCTTGACCGGCGGCCGGCCCGGCTCGCCGGTGACCGACATCAGGCCGCTCATGCCCTGGGCGATGAGGTCGAAGCCGCCACGGTCGCTGTACGGCCCGGTCTGGCCGAAGCCGGAGATCGAGGCGTAAATCAGCCGCGGGTTGTCGCGCCGTAGCTCCTCGTAGCCGAGGCCAAGGCGTGCGATGGACCGCGGCCGGTGGTTTTCGACGAAGATGTCGGCGCCGCGCGCTAGCCGGCGGACAATCTCGGCTCCGCGCGGGTCCTTCAAGTTGACGGTGACGCTGCGCTTGTTGCGGTTGACCATAGCAAAGGGCATGCTCTCGCCGTTGACGTACGGGCCCGTGGCCCGCGAGCTGTCCCCGTCGCCGGGGCGCTCGATCTTGATGACCTCGGCACCGAGGTCGCCGAGGATCATCGTGCAGAAGGGGCCAGCCAGGTGCTCGGTGACGTCGACGACCGTCAAACCCGAAAGGGCGGATGGCATCGTCCTCTCCCTGCTCGGCAAAGTCGCGTCTCCGACCGCGCTACACGGCGCCGCGCTCGCGCAGCGCGGCGATCTCGCCCTCGCCGTAGCCGAGGCCGTGGAGGACCTCGGCGGTGTGCTCGCCGAGGCGGGGCGGTGGCAGGCGCATCTCGGCCGGCGTGCGCGAGAGGCCGAAGGGCGGCGTGGTCTGCCCGATGTCGCCGGCCGTCGGATGCTGCATCGTCCGTCGCAAACCGAGGTGCTGCGCCTGCTCGTCGGCGAAAAGCTGCGCCAGGTTGTAGACCGGCCCGCAGGGCACTTCGGCACGCTCCAGTCGCGCGATGACCTCGGCAATCGTGAGGTGGCGAAGCCGCTCCTCCAGCAGCGCGCTCAGCTCGGCGCGGTGAGCGAGCCGGTCGGCGTTGGCGCGGAAGCGCGGGTCGTCGGACAGGTGGGCCAGGTCCAGCGCCACGCAGAAGCGCCGCCAGAGCGCGTCGTTGGCCGGCGCGACGTTCACGAAGCCGTCGGCGGTGGGCAGTGTCTGGTAGGGCATGATCGAGGGATGCAGGTTGCCAAGCGGCTGCGGCGGCACGCCGGTCGCGAAGTAGCTGCCGGCGTGGAACGTCAGCAGCGCTACCTGCCCATGGAGCAGCGAGGTGTCGACATACTGCCCCTGCCCGCTGCCGGCGCGCTCGTAGAGCGCGGCGAGGATCGCGTGGGCGGCGAACATGCCGGCCGTCAGGTCGGCGATGGCCACGCCGCACTTGTAGGGCGGGCCGCCGTAGGGGCCGGTCACGCTCATCACTCCGCCCATACCTTGCAGGATCAGGTCGTAGGCCGGCTTCAGACTCGCCGGGCCGGTCTGGCCGAAGCCGGAGATCGAGCAGTAGATCAGCCGCGGGTTGGCCGGCGCGACCTCCTCGTAGGCGAAGCCGAGCTTGGCCATCGTGCCGGGCGTGAAGTTCTCGACCAGCACGTCGCTCTGGCGCAGCAGCCGGCGCAGGACCTCCTTCGCGGACTCCTCGCGCAGGTTCAGCGTGACGCTCTTCTTGTTGCGGTTGATGCTGAGAAAGTAGCTGCTTTCACCGGCCTGGAACGGCGGTCCCCAAGCGCGCGCATCGTCCCCTTTGCCGGGCATCTCGACCTTGACGATCTCGGCGCCGAGGTCGCCGAGGATGAGCGTGCAGAACGGCCCCGCGAGGGCGCGGGTGAGGTCGACGACGCGGATGCCGCTCAGTGGACCAGCCATGGATGGTATCCCTCAGCGAAGTGATGAGTGATGAGTAATGAGTGATGAGTCCGCCCCTCCCTCCCACTCATCACTCATTGCTGCGTGTGGCGCGCTCGCTCGCCAGCGACAGCACCGCGTAGATGCAGCGGTGCACCGGCGCGGCGACGCCGTGGCGCTCCGCCAGGCGGACGATGGCGCCGTTCAGCGCGTCGACCTCCAGTGGGCGGCCGCGGCTGAGGTCGCGCTCCAGCGACGTGCGCATCGTCGGGTGGGCGTGGTCGGCGTTGCGCAGCCCGCGCTCGATGGCGTCCGGCCCCAGGTCCATGCCGTCGGCCTTGGCCACGGCGACGGCCTCGCGCAGCGCGTCGACGTACACGGCACGCAACGGCGGCCACTGGGCCACCTCGCGGATGGTCGCGCGCGCCAGCGCCGTCGTGCCGGCGATGGCAACAAGGAAGTAGAACTTGTCCCAGAGCGCGTGGCGCCCGTCCTCGACCAGCTTGACCGGGAAGTCGCCACGCTGGAGCTCCTGGTAGACGCGCGCGGCGGCGGGGCGATCTTCGGGCCGCAGCGGCCCGACCTCGACGTTCCGAAGACTGCCACCCTGCATCACCACCCCAGGCTCGACGATGGCCGCCTCGATGCGCGCAACGCCGGCCAGCACGACGCCGCGGCCCAAGGTCGCCGCGATCTTGTCCTCGTTGTCGACGCCGTTCTGGAGCGACAGGATGACCGTGTCGTCGTGTACCAGTGGGCCGATCGCGCGCGCCGCCTGCTCGGTGTCCTGGCTCTTCACGCAGAAGAGCACCAGATCGACCGGACCGATCTCTGCTGGGTCGTCGGTCGCGGGGACGGGGATCGCGTAGTCGCCGTGGCTGGTGGTGAGCCGCAGGCCGCGCTCGCGGATGGCGCGCAGGTGCTCGCCGCGGGCGAGGAACGTCACGTCGGCGCCGGCGTGGGCGAGCATGCCGCCGAAGTAGCCTCCGACGCCGCCGGCGCCGACGACCGCGATCTTCATGGCCCCTCCCGTCAGCGGCATTCTAGGGGCCGTGCGCGGCGGCAGTCAACGACGGCCGCTCAGCGCATCACGTCGCCCAGCGTGCCGGCGCGGAGACCGCGCGCGGCGAGCCGCTCGAGGATCGCCGGCAGCGCCTGCGCCGTCTTGGGCACGTAGCCGTGCATGACGGCGATGTCGCCAGGATCGGTGCGGCCGCCGACGCGCTGGGCGATGGTCGCCGCAGTCGACTCGGGCCGCCAGTCGGCGCTGTCGAGAGTCCACATAACGATGCGGTAGCCGAGCCCCTCGACGAGCTCCAGCACCTGGCGGTTGTACGCGCCGAAGGGTGGGCGGAAGTAGGGCTGGGTGGTCTGTCCCACCAGCGCCTGAGCGATGCGCTCGGTGTGCTCGATCTCCCAGCGTGCCCTGGCGGGATCGACCTGCGTGAGATTGGGGTGGCTATACGAGTGGTTGGCGAGCTCGTGGCCGGCGGCGACGATGCGCCGCAGCAGGTCCGGCTGCGCCTCGGCCCAGTACCCGGTGATGAAGAACGTGCTGCGCACGCCGGCGCGCTCCAGCGTGTCGAGGACGCTCTCTAGCGCTCCGGCGCTCGGGATACCGAGGTCGAACGTCAGGGCCACGACGCCGGTCACCGGGTTGCCGCGGACGACAGGCCCTGCCAGCGGTGGGGCCTCGGCGCGTGGGCGGGCCGGCGCCGCCGGCGGAGCCACCGACGCCGCCGGCGCGGGCGCGGGGCTGGCGCGTGGGCGGGCCCCTCCTGCTGCCGCCGGAGACGGCGGCGGCCCGACCTGGCGAACTACCGCCGGCGCGGGCTGCGGCGGCCGGGCCGGCTCGGTGGCCCACTGCCCGCCCGCGCCGAAGGCGCCGAGCGCGCGCGCTAGCTCGCCGGCGGGCGCGAGCACGGGCGAGCTGGGCGGTGCGCCCGCCGCGTCCACCCGCGCGAGACGCAGCACGCCGCGCTGGAAGCGCACGTTCACGTGTGCCCCGAAAGCCTGAGGGAACGAGGTGGGTAGGCCGAGCAGGCGCGCGGCGCCGGGCGTGGCCGTGTAAAAGGCGTGCAGCGCCGGAGCCGTTGCTAGCCAGCTCAGGCGCTCAGCCACGAGCGCCGAGCGCGGGAGGCCGTCGCCGCTGCCGAGATGGACGAGACGGCGGCAAGGGACGCAGCGCTCAGGCCACGGCCGGTCGAGCTCGTCGCCGGCGAGCCGCGCCACGCGCGGCACCTGGTGCTGCGCCGCCAGCGCGTCGTCGTAGCCGAGCGCGGACAGCGCGTCGAGCAAGTCGAGCGGCTCCACCGCTCGGGCCAGCGGATCGTAGGCCAGGACGCCGCGCTGGAAGACCTGCACGCTGCGCCCCTGCCACGCGAAGCGCCGCGAGATGGGGTAGCCGAGACCAGGCGAACCGCCGAGCGCCTGGAAGGCGCTCCAAAACGGCTGGCCGCTGGCGTCGCTGACGACGTAGCCGCCGCCCTGGGTGAAGAAGCGGCCGTCGGCCAGTACCCAGTCCTCGGGATCAGCGGCCGCCGATGCTGGGTGCCAGACGAGCCAGAGCGCGACGAGGAAGACTGCCGACCACCGCATCGCCGCCCACCTTCCGCCGACAATCCACCACCGAGGTCGGGGCGCACGGGCAACGCACTCGAAGGTGCGCCGCTGCGGCCTCCCCGCCGGCGCGGCAGCGCTGCCCGAGCGCTTGCTAGTCTAGCAGCCCGCGCAGTCCATTCCAAGAGGACCTCCACTGCTTCGGCCGGAGCAGCGCCGGCAGCCCGTCGTTACAGCGATGGTCGATGCGCCATCGCGCCCCGGCGCGAACGCAAAGGGGTGTGCAAAGGGGGCCGGGGTCCCGTCTGCGGTTCGACCCCGAGCCGGGGTGCGGCCAGCGGCGCCCGCTGAGGGCTTTTTCTCCCGAAGGCGGGCCTCGGCCCGTCGCCCATTGGGGTTCAAGAGGGGGAATCCAAAGGGGGCTTCGCCCCCTTTGGGAATCCTCCACGGGGTGGTGTGGGGTAGCGCCGGTTACAGGGGATGCTCCCGAAGAGGGGCGGCGCCGCGCCGCCAACCGGCGACACCGTTTTCATCGCCCGTGGCACGCGCGCAAGCGGGCATAGAGGTTTTCAGAGGGAAGCGCCCGATGCGCCCAGCGGGGCCGCCGGGCGCATCGCCGCAGCGCGCAGCAGCTACGGGGCGCGCAGGACGATGGGCAGGTAGAGCGGGCGCGGTGCCGGCTGCGGCTGCGGCGTGCTCGGCGCGGCAGCGACCGCCAGAGTGCCGGCGCTGCTGGCCGCTACGGCGCCGTCGTCGGCCGCCACGCGATAGCGACCGCTCGGCAGGCGGATCGGGATGGCGACCACTGCACGGAAGCCACCGGCGCTGAGGCTCGCCGTGGCCAGCTCTACCACCGTGGGCGTTGCAGCGTCGGTGGACCGCGCGCTGATCGTCGCCGAGGTGGCCCAGGGGCGGAAGCCCCATCCTTCGACGGCGAGTGGCTCACCCGGCTGCACTGTCGTCGGGCCGAAGGTGACCTGCGGCCGGAGCCACACGACGCGGCGGACGCGGTGGTTGTAGGTGTCGGCAATATTGAGGCTGCCATCGGGGCCGATGGCGATGCCCGACGGCGCACCCAGCCGCGCCTGGGTGGCTGGGCCGTCGTCGCCGCCGAAGCCTCCGGCGCGGCTTCCGGCGACGATCGTCAGGCCGCCGGCGTCGAGCCGGCGCACGACGTTGCCCTCCGAGAGGTACAGCCTGCCGCGCGCGTCGAACGCCAGGCCCGAGGGGCGCTCCACGCGCTCGCGCGTGACGGTGTAGATGATGTCGTCGCGACCGACTGCGCGCACGCGGTTGCCGTACGTCTCGGCGATGAAGAGCGCCCCGTCGGGACCCACGGCGAGCGCACGCGGGCTGGCGAGCTGCGCACTCGTGGCCGGGCCGCCGTCGCCGCCTGTCCCGCCGCCGGCGACAGTGCGGATGGCGCCCGTGCTCTTGCGCACGCGATCGTTGGCCGAGTCGGCGATGAAGAGCGTGCCGTCGGTACGGACGGCCACGCCGCCCGGCTGGTTCAGCTCGGCCAGCGTCGCCAGCCCGCCGTCGCCCGCGAAGCCGGGCTGGCCGACGCCCGCGACCGTGCCGATGTAGCCGGCCGGGCTGACGAAGCGGACGCGATGATTGCCGGTGTCGGCGACGTAGAGCGCCCCGTCCGGCCCCACGGCGAGGGCGCTCGGCTCGTTGAGCTGCGCTCGCGTGCCGAGGCGGCCATCACCTTCCGCGCCGGCGACCCCGGTGCCGGCGACGGTCACGATCTGCCCGTCGGGGCTGACCCGCCGGACGCGGTGGTTCAGCGTGTCGGCAATGTAGACGCTGCCGTCAAGCGCGACGGCCACGCCGCTGGGCAGATTGAGCTGCGCCCGCGTCGCCGGGCCTCCGTCGCCTCCGAATCCCGGAGCGCCGCTCCCAGCCACGGTGATGACGATGCCGACAAGGCCATCCTCCGACGCGGCCTCCACGACCCTCGCTCCAAGGAACAGCCCTGCGGCGCTCTGGGCGCCAAATGGCGCCGTCCGTGCCGGACCGATGGCCGCGTGGGCCACGGCGTGTGACGTAGCGCTGGGCGACCACGGCGCCTGCGGCGCCAAGAGCGCCAGCGCCACCGCACTCGCTGCGATGAGACGGGCGAAGTGGTTCACCCGACGAGCCATCGCCGTGGCCCCCTTGGGAGCGCGCTGCTCCGGCGCCCCGAGACGAGGATCGGTCCCGGCGGTGGAGAAGTCATCGCGGCACGGTAGCTGGGCGAGTTGAGGGGACGCTGGCCGGCGCGCTACTCGGCGTCCTCGCCTTCGCTGGCCCGACGGCGGCGCAGGAACTGCTCGAGGTCCTGGATCAACGCCTCGGCGCTGGGCAGCTCCGACGGCGGCGGCTCGGCCTCCTCGCCCTCCGCGCTGCCACGGCGCTCCAGCTCGCGAACGTACGTGGCCACGCTGGGCGTGCGGCGGACGGCCTCGCTCACCTGCACGTCGAACTGCTGCGCAGCGCGCGCCAGCGTCTGGAGCTCGATGCCCAGATGCAGGAAGCCGTCCAGGCGCTCCAGCAGCGAGTGCATGACCTTCGGGTTCGGCGTCGCTGAGATATAGTGCGGCACGTTGCCCCACATGCTGGCCACCGGCAGGGCGGCCCGTGTGCAAGCGTCGCTCAGCGCGCCGACGATACCGGTCGGCCCCTCGTACCGCGAGCCGGCCACCTTGAGCGCACGCAGCCGCTCACGCAGCGCCGGGTCGTTTGACGACCCCGTCAAGCGCACCGGACGCGTGTGCGCAACGTCGGCGACGAGGGCGCCGAGCATCAGGACGGTCGCCACACCGCACTGCCGCGCCGTGTCGACGAGAGTGCTGGTGAACGTGCGCCACTTCAGATGCGGCTCGATGCCGAGGAAGAACACGAGGTCATGGGGCAGCGTCGGCGCGGCGTGATAGTAGAACTCGTTGGCCGGCCAGACGAGCTGCCGCTGGCCGCCGTCGTCGAGGACGACCCGCGGGCGGGCCTCGGTGAAGTCGAAGAAGTCTTCGGGGTCGACCTCGGCAAACTTCTCGGCTCGGTAGTGGGAGATCAGGTGCTGCACCGCGCTGGTGGCCGCCTGTGCGGCGTCATTCCAGCCGAGGAATGCCGCGATGAGCACAGGCTTGCGCAGCTCGGGCAGCACGTCCATGCGCATGTAACTCATGCAGACCTCGCGCTGCTCGCCCCCATTATTCGCTGCCGGAGCGGCCCTGTCAACGCGGGTGCTATACTGCGAGCCGCGCAGGAGGCGGCGATGAGCGAGGATCTGACACGACACTTCCGCGCCGGCGCGGAGCGCGCCGGCATCGCGCTCGACGCCGAGCGGCTGGCGGCGCTCGTCGAGCAGGCCGAGGGCGCGCGCGCAGCGGCCGTGCGGCTGGAGAAGCTGGCCCTTGGCGACTGCGGCCCGGCCGGCGGCCCGCTCGTGGAGCGCTGACGTGAGCGACGACATCTGCTTCGCCAGCGCGCACGAGCTGGGGTCGCGCTACCGGCGTGGCGACCTCTCGCCCGTCGAGGTCGCCCAAGCGATCCTGGAGCGCATCGACGCCGCCAACCCGCGGCTGAACGCCTTTATCACCGTCACCGCCGACCTCGCGCTGGAGCAGGCACGCGCCGCCGAGCGTCGGCTGCGCGAGGCCGGTGAGCACCACCCGCTTCTCGGGGTGCCCTATACGCTCAAGGACCTCTACGCCACGGCCGGCGTGCGCACGACCGCCGGCTCGCGCATCCTCGCCGACTGGGTGCCGACGTTCGACTCGACCGTGCACGCGCGCTTGCAGGCGGCCGGCGCGGTGCTGCTCGGCAAGACGAACACGAGCGAGTACGCTGCCGGGCCGACCAACGCCAACGTGTGGTATGGGCAGGCGTACAACCCCTGGCGGCTCGATCGCGTGCCCGGCGGCTCCAGCGGCGGCGCCGGCGCGGCGGTCGCCTCCGGCCTCGGACCCATCGGCTGCGGCTCAGACACCGGCGGGTCCATCCGCATCCCGGCAGCGCTCTGCGGCGTCGTCGGCCTGAAGGCGACCTACGGCCGCATCAGCGCCTACGGCGTCGTGCCCCTCTGCTGGTCGCAGGACCACGCCGGACCGCTGACGCGCTCCGTGGCCGACGCCGCGCTGGTGCTCCAGACTGTCGCCGGCCACGATCCGCGCGATCCGAATAGCGCCACTGCCCCGGTGGACGATTACCTCGCGGCGCTGGAGGGCGACGTGCGTGGCCTCCGGGTCGGCGTGCCGCGATCCCATTTCTTCGAGCAGCTTGACCCGGTCGTCGAGAGCTTCGTCGAGGCGGCCATCGAGATGCTCCGGGGTATGGGCGTCGCGGTGCGCGAGATTGCCATACCGTGGGTCGAGGACGCCGTGGCGGCGGCCAACGTCATTTCGTACGTCGAGGCGGCGGACTGCCACCGCGACAGCTTCGCCGCGCGGCCGGCCGATCTCGGCCCGGAGGTGCAGGACCGCGTCCTGGTGGGCACGGTCCTGCGCGGTGTGGACTATGTCCGCGCCCAGCGCGTGCGCGCGTCGCTGGCCGAGCGCTCCGCCGAGCTGTTCGGCCAGGTCGATGCGCTCGTCACCCCGACGACAGCCATCACTGCCCCGCCGGTCGGCGCGAAGCGTGTGCGTCGTGGCGGCCGTGACGTGCTCGTCCGCCCGGCGCTCACCCGTCTGACCCGCTTGCACAACGTCGTCGGCCTGCCGGCGCTGACGTTGCCCTGCGGTTTCGACGACGACGGACTGCCGGTCGGCCTGCAGATCGCAGCGCGGCCGTTCGACGAGTCCACCGTCCTGCGTTTGGCGCGGGCCTACGAGCGCGCGACCGACTGGCACACGCGTCGGCCTCGGCTAGAGTAATGCGGGCGGCGTGCTGCGCCGCGGAGGCGAGGCACGCGTCGCCCTGCGCTGCTAGCACGCCGCCGATGCTGTCGCGCTCGTTGTCGCCGTGCCGTGCCGCGACCGTCGGGCGTGAAGATGGCGGGGGGAGGACCTCGCCTCGCGATCCCCCGCAGCGGCGCGCGAGAGAGGGGCTAGACGCGGCCGCACAGCGAGGGAATCTGAAGGGGGCTTCGCCTCCGTTGGGGACTCGTTTATGGCGGGCGGGGTGGGGCAGCTCGCGAAAGCCATTCTCAACCTAGCGAGGGAGAGGTACCAGGCCGAGCAGCATGGCGAGGCAGACCGCCGCCTGCGCCAGGCCGAGGCCGCGGTCAAGCGTGCCACGGCCGTCGCCCAGTGCGGCGGCGGCGCCGCGGAGTCGGCGCACGCCGTCGCTGACGCCCAGGAGCGCCAGCAGCGACCAGCCGGCCACGTGGAGCACCCGCGCCTCGACGTCGAAGCCCTCGCGGCGCAGGGCCGCCAGCACGACGACGAGCGTAATCATGGCCAGGACCAGGATGGCGCGCCAGCGCGTTCTGGCGCCTCTGACCCGTCTCTGGCTTGCCGCTCGTGTGAGAACTAGCTGGCTCATCCCGACCCGTCGGTGCGTGCCCTATCGCGGCGTTGCGACGCGGAGGCGCGGCCACGGAGGGCGCTCGGCACGCGCGTGGCCCGCTCCGTCGCCTGGCCGAGCGCTCATGCTGCCAGTATGGCCGGAGGCCGGGCGGCGCGCGGCCTGCTGCCGATGACGACTTGCTGACACCCGCCGCCGCACTACGGCGCTGGCCAGGGCAGTGGCCGTAGGGTCAAACGGCGGTCTCGCGGGAATATGCACCGCTCGCGAGCCGTTCTCAGGCGCTGCACGAGGTGCTACAATGCACCGAGCAGCCCGTGGGGTGGGTGGAGAAGTACCTGGCTGCTTGGGACCGAGCGCAGGACGTGGAGTGAAGGTCCGACGTGATTAAGTGGCTGTACCCGGGCATGCACGTCAAGCGCTGGCTCCTGCTGCTGATGTTCGGCATCGTCGTCATCGGCCTCGGCATCGACTACGTCCTGCGCGAGCTGTACGACTCGGTGACGTTCCCCGACTTCGTGTACTACGTCACGCTGCAATTCCTCCCGCGCTTCGTCCGCGCCGCACTGTTCTTCGCCGTCGGGGTGGGGACGATCGCGCTGGCCATCGCGCGGCTCAACAGCTCGCTACTCTCGCCATTCCTGACCTCGGCGCAGGACCTCTCGCTCGTGGACCGCGTCTACCGCCACCATATGCTGCGCCGCGGGCCGAAGATCGTGGCCGTCGGCGGCGGTACGGGTCTGTCGACGCTGCTGCGCGGACTGAAGCAGTA
Source organism: Chloroflexota bacterium (assembly GCA_016210125.1). Taxonomy (GTDB): domain Bacteria; phylum Chloroflexota; class UBA6077; order FW602-bin22; family JACQUS01; genus JACQUS01. The sequence goes on from JACQUS010000377.1 coordinate 10,492, forward strand.
CACCGGCAACCTGACGGCGATCGTCACCATGGCCGACGACGGCGGCAGCTCCGGGCGCTTGCGCCGCGAGCTCGGCGTGCCGCCGCCCGGCGATTTCCGGCAGTGCCTCGCGGCGCTCGCCGATGCCGAGCCGCTCATGTCGCGCCTGCTCCAGCATCGCTTTACCGAGGGTATGGGCCTGGGCGGCCATAGTTTCGGCAACCTGTTCATCGTCGCCATGGCCGAGGTCACGGGCACCTTCGAGCGCGCGATCCACGAGTCGTGCCGCGTCCTGGCGGTGCGTGGCCAAGTCCTGCCCTCGACGCTGGCCGACGTGACGCTGTGTGCCGAGTTCGAGGGGGACGAGCACATCGCCGGCGAGTCGCGCATCGGCGAGGTGGGCAAGCCGATCCGGCGTGCCTACCTGCGGCCTGAGCATCCCCCGGCCTACCCCGAGGCGGTGCGCGCCGTGCGCGACGCGGATCTGATCGTCATCGGCCCAGGTAGTCTCTACACCAGCATCCTGCCCAACTTGCTCGTGCAAGAGATCGCCCGCACGGTCAAGGCATCCTCGGCGCTCAAGGTCTACGTCTGCAATGTGGCGACGCAGCGGGGCGAGACGGAGAACTACCGCGTGATCGACCACGTGCAGGCGCTGGAGCATCAGCTTGGCGAGGGCCTCTTCCAGTACGTGGTGGTGAACAGCAACCTCCCGGCGCGCACCCCCGACGTGCAGCCGGTGCTGCTCAGTGGCGAGGAGGCCGAGCGCTACCACGTCGTCGAGGCAGATGTGGCCGACCCTCAGCACCCGCGGATGCATCAGCCGCTCAAGCTGGCTCAGGCGCTGATGCGCCTCTACTACGACCGCGCGAGCGGGTCGGGCCTGCCACCCACGTCGCGGGCCGATGCCGACGGTCGCGGCGCCGGCGACGCTGTGCCGCCGGAATCGCTGACCGGCCCGGCCTCGCGCGACCTCGTGCCCGGCGGCTGATCCGACGTGCGCCCCCTGGACCGGCTCTCGCGCGTCGAGCCGCGCCACCTGCGCGTCGGCGAGGCGACGCCGGACTTGCGTGTCACGCGCGACTAGGAGTGAGGTGCGGTGTACCGTTCGGGCGCTGTGGCCATCGTCGGTGTCGCGGAGTCGGATCTGGGCAGCGTGCCCGATAAGACCGTCCTGCACTTGCAGGCGCAGGCGACCTCCCGCGCGTTGGCCGACGCCGGGCTGACCAAGGGCGACGTCGATGCGCACTTTACCGCGGGAGTAAGCGGCCTCTACAGCCTGCAGGTGAGCGAGTACCTCGGCCTTCGCCCGCAGTACATCGACTCGACGGCGGTGGGCGGCGCGTCGTTCGTCATCCACGTGGAGCACGCCGCGGCGGCCCTCGCCGCCGACCTGTGCAGCGTGGCGCTGGTCACCTACGGCAGCACGCAGCGCGGCGACCGCAGCCGCCGCCTCGCTGGGCGGCTGGACCGCGTGGAGCGCATCACGCAGTTCGAGGCCCCGTATGGCCCGCTGCTGCCGATCAGCGCCTACGCGATGGCCGCGCAGCGCCATATGCACCAGTATGGGACGACGAGCGAGCAGCTCGCGTCCATCGCCGTGCAGACGCGGCGGTGGGCGCAGATGAACCCGGTGGCGTTCGTGCGCGAGCCCCTCGAGATCGAGGACGTGCTGGCCTCGCCGCTGGTCAGTAGCCCGCTGCACTTGCTTGACTGCTGTTTGGTCACCGACGGCGGCGGCGCGCTGGTCATCACCTCGGCCGAGCGCGCGGCCGACCTGCCGAAGCAGCCGGTCTACGTCCTCGGCTCGGCGGAGTACAGCAGCCACAACGGCATCAGCCAGATGCCCGACCTGACGGTC
>JACQUS010000374.1 GCA_016210125.1 Chloroflexota bacterium
CGTCCATCCGGCGTACGCGATCGGCCACCGGTCAGATGCCGTCTCCGCTCGTAGTCTCCTCCGCCGCTGCGACAGCTACAGTCGCATCGTAGGCCGGCTCTTGACAAGAAGAACGTTTGTTCGTATATTGGGGGCGTCAGCGGCTGCGGAGGTGTGCAGATGGCTGTGGACCAGGGGCTGGCCGCGCTCCTGCGCGACGCGATCGAGCACGAGGAGATCGGCCGGCAGAGCTACGAGATGGCGTTGGAGGACGTCGGGCAGCCGGAGGTGCGCGCCGAGCTGGCGCGCCTGGCCGACGACAGCGCGCGCCGCGCCGCCCGCCTGCGCCGCCTGCTGCGCCGGGCCGCTCTGCGCAGCGTCTAGCCGCCATCCGCCCGCACGATGCGCTTGGCCTTGAACGTCGTCCGCTCCAGCGTCCCGAAGGGCACGAACCGCACCTCCGGCGTCACCTGCAGCTCGGCACGCAGCGCCTGGCGCAGCCGCTCGCGGAGCGCCGCCTCGTCAATCGCCGCCGAGGTGGCTTCGACCACGACGGTGCACGTGTCCGCCGCGCCGCCGCCGACCGCGCGGCCCAGCTCGACGCGGAACTCGTCGCTCAGCTCGGCGAAGCCGCGCACGACCTTCTCGACCTGCACGGGGTAGAACTTCGCGCCACGGTAGATCACTAGGTCGTCGTGCCGGCCGAGGATGCCACCCTCCGAGCGCGCGTGCGTCCGCCCGCAGGCGCAGCGCGCCGTCGTCAGCCGCGCGTAGTCGTTCGTCCAGTAGCGCAGCATGGGCGTGGCCTCGCGCGTCAGGTGCGTGATGACCAGCACGCCCACCTCGCCCTCGGCGCAGGGCTGCTGCGTATCGGGGTTGACCACCTCGATCAAATGGTGGTCCTCGGCCCAGTGGATGCCGGCCTTGGCCTCGCACTCCGAGGCGAAGGTCGGGTGGATCTCCGCCAGCCCGTAGTAGTCGTAGGCGTCGATGCCCAGGCCCTGCTCGATCTTGCGCCGCGTCGCCGGGGCCTCCGTGCCGGCCTCGCCGCCGAAGCAGCCGCGCCGCAGCGCCAGGCGCTGCGGATCGACGCCCTTCAGCCGCATCTGCTCGGCGATGTGCAGCGCGTACGACGGCGTAGCCAGCAGCACCGTCGAGCCGGCCTGCTCCATGAACCAGATCTGGCGCGGCGTCTCAGCCGCGCCGATGGGGATGCACAGCGTGCCGAGCCGCCGAGCGGCGTAGTGCACAGCCATGCCGGCGACCCACAGGCCGTAGCTGAAGGCGTTCTGCACCACATCGCCCGGCCGGACGCCGAAGCTCCACATCGTCCGGGCCGTGAACTCGGCGATGTGCTCGACATCCCGCTCGCTCCAGATCGTGTTGACCGGTATGCCGGTCGTGCCCGTGGATGGATGGACCTCGCGCCAGGCGCTCGCCGGCGCGACGGTGTAGCGCCCGAAGGGTGGGTGCGCGACCTGCTCGTCGCGGAGCTGCTGCTTCGTCACCACCGGGATGCGCCGCACGTCGTCGAGGCTCTTGATGTCCTCCGGCCGCACGCCAGCGGCGTCCAGCCGCTCGCGGTAGAACGGCGCCTCGGCGTAGCAGCGGGCCACCTGCCACTGCAGCCGCTGAAGCTGCAGCGCCCCCAGCACGTCGCGGCTCATCGTCTCGATGTCGGGCTGGTAGTGGTCCACGGCGGTCCTCCGGGCAGACCGTTCGGCCGAGCGCGTGCGCCGGCGCGGGCGAGCGCGCAAGCGACGCGCAGCAGCCTGGTGGTGAGGATAGGACGGCCAGCAGCCGGCGTCAACGCGCTGCGCGCCGGCGGCACACCTGCCTAAAGGACCTCCGACTCCTCGTAGGTCGCGCGGCGCACGCAGGGTATTTTTACCCTTTAGCAAGGGTGCCTCCAGGCATTGACATACCAGCTTGCTTTCTGCAAGAATCCGCCGATCACGCTGCCCGGACGCCGGCCGTGGTGCGTAAAGCCCCGCGCGCCGTGCCGGACGGGCGCGATAGGGATTCGACACATACGCGCGGAGTGCAGCGCAAGAGGTAGCACGCAGCAGCGGCGAAGCTGCCACAGGAGGCGATCATGCGCCGCCCGATGACCTTCGCACTCGCCCTTCTCGCTTTCCTCGCGGGAATGCTTCTCGCCACCACGCCCGCCGCCCGCGCGACCGCGCCGGGCATCATCACCACCATCGCCGGCACTGGCGTCCAAGACTACAGCGGCGACGGTGGCCCGGCAGCGGGCGCGCAGTTGGCCGGCCCGTTGGACGTAGCAGTAGGCACCGGGGACGCCTTGGGCATCGCTCGCGCTGGGAACAGCAGCAGCCGCCGGATCACCGCGGCAAGCGGGTCCGGCTCGCTTTCGTGGGCCACTAAGGCCAGCATGCCGGCGGCACGCCGCAACCTCGGGGCGGTGCAAGGCTCCGACGGCGAGATCTACGCCATCGGCGGAACGGACAGGAGCGGCGTCGCCTACAACACCGTCTTCGCATACGACCGCGGGAGCAACACCTGGTCCTCCCGGTCCCCGATGCCAGAGGTTCGGCAGCAGCACGCGGCCGTGGTCGCCTCCAATGGGAAGATCTACGTCTTAGGCGGAGGCGACAGTGCGCGGATCCTTCCCGCTGTGCTCGAGTATGACCCTGCAACCGACACCTGGGCACGGCGCCGCGACATGCTCAACCCCCGGTACGCAGTGGCCGCCGCCGCTGCGCCCAACGGCAAGATTTACGTGATTGGCGGCTGCAACCAGGTGTGCGATGTCGACATCGTGGACGAGTATGACCCGGCCACGGACACCTGGCGGGCCCGCGCCCCGATTCCCACCCCTCGCAGGGGCCTCGCCGCGGCCACCGGGGCCGACGGCATGATTTACGCTGCGAGCGGCCCCTACGCCGCGCTGCAACAGTACAACCCGGAGACGAATACCTGGTCCCGCAAGGCCAGCATGTCCAATGCGCGCGACGGCCACGCGCTGGCCGCCGGGAGCAACGGCAAGCTCTACGCGATCGGCGGCTGGACC
>JACQUS010000383.1 GCA_016210125.1 Chloroflexota bacterium
GTCGGCGCTATGCTGTACGAGTGCCTCACCCGCCGGTCGCACCTGGGCCCCACCGCGCGCGGCTCGCTGGCCGAGCTGCTGCACGCGCTGCGCGCGCGCCAGCCGGATGCGCCGAGTGCTTGGAGCTCGGCCGTGCCGGCGGCCCTGGACGCCGTCATCCTGCGTGTCCTCGCGAAGCGCCCCGACGACCGCTTCGCCACCGCGACCGACTTGCGAGCGGCCCTGGCGGGGGTGCGCCAGCCTCTCCCGGCGGACCGCGGCGGCGGCCAAGCCGCGGCGGCAGAGCTGAGGGACGGCCAAGACGAGTGTCGGAGCGGACCGCGGCGCCCCCCGGCGGCCGGCTGCACGCCGCCGCTTTTCTGTCATGCTGAGCGGCGGATGCGTTGGAGCGGAGCCGGTATGACGAGGCGCATCGGCTGTTCGGCCGCGAGCTACGCGGCGCGGCCGCCGCCCTCCTCGAGGTCTGGGCCTACCGCTGTCGCACCACGCAGACGAGCGCTTCGCCACCGCCGCCACCCGCGTCGCGCACTGCGCCGAGCTGGACGCGCTGGTCGAGTCCTGGACGCGCGAGCACACGCCGCGGCAGGTCGGGCGCCGCTAACAGCGCCAAAGCATCCCGGCCGGCGTTGTGCAGTCCGCGGAGGACCTCTGGTTCGACCCGCACTTACGCCAGCGCGGCTTCTTCTCTGTGGACGAGCCGGACCTCGGGCCGATCGACTATCCGGGCGTCGTCGTGCGCCTCGCGCGCACACCGGGCCAGGCACAGCCCGCCGTGCCACTGGGCCACGACAACGCCTACGTCATGCGTGAACTCCTCGGGCTGCCGGCCGACGAGGTCGAGCGCCTCACGCAGCACGGCGTGCTGGCCTAGCCGCCGTCCCGGTCCAGCCCACGCGGCACCGGGCTGGCTTCGCGGGGCGCGGCGCTAGCTTGTCCCACGCGCCAAGGTCCTCGCGCGACGGCGAGCCCCCGGTCGGCCTGCTGGGACGCCGGGCGCGCCGCCGCTGCGACGACCGGCGGGGCCGTCTTCGCCACCAGCGCCGTGACGCGGCGTGAGACGCGCATCTTGCGCGCGGAGACGACGCCGCGGCTGGACATCGGTTTGACATGGCAGTCAAAAGCGCAGCGCCGGGGACTGCCCGGCCCCGGCGCTCGTTCATTTCGCCTTAAGGCGTATGGAAATCGGGCTGGCTGCCGGACTAGGATTCGAACCTAGACACCGTGATCCAGAGTCACGTGGGCTACCGTTACCCCATCCGGCACCGCACCTCGATCCTAGCACGCACCCCTCCTTTTGCGCAACCTCCGCGTGCTATACTGCTCCAAGAGCGCGCCATCGGCGGGCAGACAACTCGAGGGCCATGTGCCGGCAACAGACAGCCGCGATGCGGTCCGCTACGCCGTCGAAGAGACGTACCTCACCGACGAGCCGTTCTACGTCCCCGTCGCCGACGAGATCGAGGTCTTCTCCGCAGCCTACCACGAGCGCCTGCCCGTTCTCCTCAAAGGACCGACCGGCGTCGGCAAGACGCGCTTCATCGAACACATGGCCTGGCGCCTCGGCCGGCCTCTGACCACGATCCATCCGCAGCGCGAGGCGGCCCCGACGCACGCGGCCCGGCCGTCCGACGGCGCCGCTCGGCCCGCCGACTGGGGCACCGCCGAGCTGCCAGTGCCCCACGCCGCGATGCCGCTCGTCACCGTCGCTTGCCACGAGGACCTGACGGCCAGCGACCTCGTCGGCCGCTACCTCCTCGACGGCGAGGGCACCCGCTGGGTCGACGGCCCGCTCACGCGCGCCGTGCTCGCCGGGGCCATCTGCTACCTCGACGAGATCGTCGAGGCACGCAAGGACACCGCCGTCCTGATCCATCCCCTCACCGACCACCGTCGCCTACTGCCGATCGAGAAGCGCGGCGAGGTCGTGCGGGCCGATGAGCGCTTCCAGCTCGTCATCTCCTACAACCCGGGCTACCAGAGTGTGCTCAAGGACCTCAAGCACAGCACGCGCCAGCGGTTCGTAGCCATCGAGTTCGGCACGCCGCCGCGACACGTCGAGGCGCAGATTATCGCCCACGAGGCTGCGGTCGACGACGAGTTGGCCGCGCGGCTGGCGCTCCTCGGCGAGAAGGTGCGCAACCTGCGCGAGCACGGCCTGCCCGAGGGCGTGAGCACGCGTCTGCTCATCTACGCCGGCCGCCTCATTCGCGCCGGTCTCCCCGCGCGCCGCGCGTGCCAGGTGAGCGTCGTCTGGGCGCTCACCGACGACGCCGAGCTGCAAGCGGCCATCGCCGAGGTGATGGCCAGCGTCTTTGCGTGATCCGGCCGTGACGAGCAGCCCGAGCCCGCTCAGCGGCGCCGCGATGCCGCCCGCCGCTCTGACTGCGGCCAGCAGCGCAGAGCTGGCGCCCCGGCCGACCTGGGCCGCCCTCGCGCCGGCCGAGCGCGCCGACTGGCAGGCCGAGCTGAGCCGCTGGCCGGCAGCCCACCGTGCTTACGCGGCGCGCCTGTGCAGCGCGCAGCAGCCCGCCGTTGCCCTAGCGACCCTCCACGCAGCGCGCCGCCTGATGCGCTACCGCGCCGACGCCGCCGGCCATCTCCTCCAAGCTCTTTGCGAGCCGGTTGCCCTGGCGGCCGACGCCGTCGAGCCGCTGAGCGCCGCCCTCGCCGCGCTGCCGACAGCCCACAGCCGCGCCTTCTGCGAGCGCCTGCCGCGCCTCGCCGTCGTCGTGTCCGCCTCCGGACTCGCCGCTGTGGCCGGCGCGCTCGTGCGCCTGCCGTCGAGCGCTCACAGCGGCGCGCCGTGGCTGCTCGTCCTGGACGCCGCCACGAGTCTGGCCGCCTGGGCCGGCCTCGCCCCGACCGCGCGCGCCCGACTCGTCGGGCTCCTCGTCACCCTAGCGCCGGCCGATCCTGCCGCGGTCGTCGGTGAGCTGCGGGCGGCAGCAGCCGGGCTGTTGCACCTCGATCCTTCACTGCACGCGCCGTTCCTCGGCGTCGCCGAGCGGCTCGCTGGCGGCACGCCGAGCGCTGCGCGCGGCTGGCTACGCGAGGGCACGGCAGCGCTCGCCGCGCTGGCGACCGAGCATCGCGCGCCGGCCCTGCACGCCGCCGCGCGCACCCTCGCGCAGCACGCTGAGGCGCCGTTGGCTCTGGTCCAGTGCAGCGCGGCGATCCTCCGCGACGCCGGCGCCGCGGCCTGGCAGGCTTGGCTCGCCGCCGGGGCCGAGCGCTCGGGCTACGCCGCGCTCGCCTACCACCGACGGCAGTCGCGGCGCGGCGCTGAGGTGCTGCGCGCGGCGAGACGGCAGGTCGCCCTGGCCGACATCCAGGCGGTGCTCGCCCGCTACTGCTCCGCGCTGGCCGGCGAGCCAATCGAGGTAGCCGCCGGCGCGGCGGACGCGCCATCGCCCCTCCGCGGAGGCGGAGTCGTCTCTGAGGCGCTACGCGTCTCGTTGCCCCTGGCGCTGCCCGCGGCACTCCGGCGGCCTTCGCCGTTCGCGTGCTACAAAGTCATGGCCACGCACCAGGTGGCGCATATCGAGTTCGGCACGTACGACTTCGCCCTCGGCCGGCCGGCGCGCTATTTCGCCACCTGGCGGCCGGCCGGCCGATCGGGCGGGCTTGACGCCTTCCTCGTGCTGTTCCCAGACCCGGCGCTGGCGTGCGCGATTTTCACCGTGCTCGATGACGCGCGCGTCGACGCCCTGGCCATCCGCCAGTATGCCGGCCTGGCGGCCGACTACCGCGCCGTGCAGCGCACCGAGCGCCGTGTACGCGCAGAGGTGACCGGGCTGCCTCCGCGCTCCGCCCTGCTCGAAGCGCTGATCCGCCTCAGCCTGGGTGGGCGCGGCACCGGGCTCCCCGCGACGCTGCGCGCCTTCGGCGACCAGCTCAGGCGCGTGCTGCGTGTCGTCGAGCGGCCCGGCGCGACCGTCGAGGATGCCGCCGAGGCGACGCTGCGGCTCTACCCGCTTTTCGCCGCCCTGCTGGCGACGGCGCAGCCGGAGATCACCGTCACCCTGCTGCACGCCGATGAGCTGCCCGAAGAGCTGGCCGCGGCGCTGCCCAGCTCCGCCGGCGGCGACGGTAGCGATCTGCTGGCTTCGCTGCCGAGCTACCGACGACACGACGACTCCGCGCGGGCAGACGCGCTAGTGCGCGCCCGCGCGGCCGAGCAGGCCGGCGGCACGCCGCTCTCGGCCGAGGAGCTGCGACGCCTGCTGGAGCGCGGGCTGCGCGATCTCGATCTGGCCGAGGGCGACGCGGCTGCGGACCAGGGTCTGTTCGTCACCGATCTGCTCGACAAGCCGCCGATCGGCGTGCGGGTGCGGCCCAGGCAGCGGACAGCCGACGACGAGCCGACGCCGACGCCGCGCCGGTCGCCCAGGCGACCCGGCGCGCGCCGCTACGTTTACGACGAGTGGGACTTCCGCGCGCACGACTATCGGCCGGAGTGGTGTCAGCTCTTCGAGCGAAGGATGGGGGAGGGCAGCGCCGACTTCGTCGCCGCGACGCTGGCCGCCTACCCGGGCGTCGCCGCGGCGATCCGGCGCCAGATCCTGCAGATGCGGCCGCACCGGCTGGCCAAGCGGCGCGGGCTGCCCGAGGGCGAGGACCTCGACCTCGACGCCGCCATCGAGCGCGTCATCGCGCTGCGCGCCCGCCGCGACGCCACGGACCGTGTCTACTGGCAGCGCCAGCGCATCGAGCGCGAGGTCGCCGTCGCCTTCCTGCTCGACATGAGCGCCTCGACCGACGCCGAGGTGGCCACGAACGGCCGGCTGCGACGCATCATCGACGTCGAGAAAGAGGGGCTCGTCCTCCTCAGCGCGGCGCTGGAGAGCGTCGGCGACCGCTTCGGTATCTACGGCTTCTCGGGCTACGGCCGCGAGAACGTCGAGTACTACGTCATCAAGGAGCTCGACGAGCGCTTCAGCGGGACCATCACCCAGCGGATCGCCGGCGTCCGACCGCTGCGCTCCACGCGTATGGGGCCGGCGCTCCGCCACGCCACGGCCAAGCTGGAGCGCTCGGGCGCGCCGCTGCGCCTGCTCCTGCTGCTCAGCGATGGCTACCCGCAGGACTACGACTACTACGGCGTCGACCGCCTGGAGCGCGACTACGCGCTGCACGACACGCGCATGGCGCTGCTCGAGGCCCGCCGGCGAGGAGTCATCCCCTTCTGCCTGACGGTCGACCAGGCCGGCTACGACTACCTACGGACCATGTGCGATGGCCTCGGCTACGAGGTCGTCGGCGACCTGGCGTCGCTGCCCGAGCGCCTGGCCGCCCTGTACGCCCGCCTGACGCGCTAGCGCGCTTGACGGCATGGCGAAGGCCGGCGCACAATGGCGCGCGGCCCGCTGCGCGGCGCGCCCGGGCAGTGCGCGGGAGCCAGGCAGTGCCGAAGCACATCCTTCATAGCCCGAAAATCGCTCCCCCAAGCGGCGTCTTCTCGCAGGCCACGATGGTCGACAGCCCGAGACGGCTGGTTTTCGTCTCGGGGATGACCTCGCGCGACGCCACCGGCGCGGTCGTCCACGTCGGTGACATCGAGGCGCAGACGCGGCAGGTGCTAAAAAACCTGAAGGCCGTCCTGGCCGAGGCCGGAGCGACGCTGGACGACGTCGTCAAGGTGACGGTCTTCGTCCGCGACATCGGCGACTTCCGTGCCATCCACGAGGTGCGGCGCGCCTACTTTCCTAAGGACCCGCCGGCCTCCTCGATGGTCGAGGTGTCGCGCCTGGTCGACGAGCGCATGCTCATCGAGATCGAGGCCATCGCCGCGCTGGACCGCTAATGGAGGCGAGCGCCTATCTTCGGGGGAGAGGGCCTATGCGTTTAGCCACCTTCGAGGTCCAGGGCCTGGCACGCCTCGGCGCCGTCGTCGGCAGCCGCGTCGTCGACCTGGCCGCGGAGGCGCGCCACGCCGGGGGCGATCCGCTGCCCTCCGATATGCTCGCATTCCTTGACAACGCGGTGGCGAACCTGGAGCGCACTCGCCGGCTGCTGGCCTGTGCCGGTCCATCCGCCGGCCAGCCGCTCGACGCGGTGCGCCTGCTGGCACCGATCCCCCGGCCGCGCCAGAACGTCCTCTGCGTTGGCCGCAACTACCTGGAGCACATCGCCGAGGGCGCACGCACGCGCGGGGAGGCAGTGCAGACGCCAGAGCATCCGGCATTCTTCACCAAGCGCGCGACTGCGGTGATCGGCCCCGCCGCGCCGATCCGCTGGGACGCCGCGGTGACTGCCGGGCTCGACTGGGAGGCCGAGCTAGCCGTCGTCATCGGCCGGCCGGGCAGGGATATTCCGTCCGAGCGCGCCTACGAGTACGTCTTCGGCTACGCGTGCGCCAACGACGTGTCGGCGCGCGACGTGCAGCACAAGCGCCACGGCGGGCAGTGGTTCCGCGGCAAGAGTCTAGACGATAGCTGCCCACTCGGGCCGTGGATCGTGACGAGCGACGAGCTCCCGAACCCGCACGGCTTACGCATCGCCTGCTGCGTCAACGGTGCGCTGAAGCAGGACGCCAACACGGCGGATATGATCTTCGACATCCCGACGCTCATCGCCGAGCTGTCTGCCGGCCTAACGCTGGAGCCGGGCGACATTCTTCTCACCGGCACGCCCAGCGGCGTCGGCTGCGCGCGTGCGCCGCAGGAGTTTCTGCGGCCGGGCGATGTCGTCGAAGTCGAGATCGAGGGCCTCGGCGTGCTGCGCAACCCGGTTGTGACGGCCGAGCGCCGCTGAGGCGGTCACCGCTCCGAAGGGCTACCGCCGCGAGTTGAGCATCTACCGGCAGAGGCGGGCGACGGGACCGCGACCGCGACCCGCGAGCATCAGATGAGAGGAGGCGCGCTCAGCGCGCCGGACGGAAGACCGGCAGCGAGACCTCCGGTGTGAGGTCCTCGAAGTCGACGTGCACGAGCATCCCGCTGTGGACCTCTTCGGGCGCGCAGCCCACGATGTTGCTCATCATGCGCGGCCCCTCGGCCAGGTCGACCAGCGCCACGACATAGGGACCACGCTCCGCGAAGCCCGGGCCGGGCGGGCGGTGTACGACGGTGAAGGCATAGACCGTCCCACGTCCCGACGCGGGCACCCAGGCGGTGAGCTCGGACAGGCACAGCGGGCAGTACGGTCGCGGGTAGAAGTAGTGCGTGCCGCAGCTCAGGCAGCTCTGGATCAGCAGCTCGTGCCGCCGCGCCGCCTCCCAGTACGGCCGCGTATCGTGGTCGGGCTGCGGCAACGGCCGCTCGCTCACGCTCACGCCTTCCCTCCGCGTCGTCGCCCAGGGCGCTCGCGCCCGAGCAGCAGCGTGCCGTGGCTCGACAGCACGCCACCCGTGCCGTGGCAGAGCGCAACCCGCGCGTCGGGCACCTGCCGCGAGCCGCACTCGCCGCGAAGCTGGCGCACGGCCTCGATCACGGTGAAGATGCCGTACATCCCCGGATGGCAATAGGACAGGCCCCCGCCGTTGGTATTCGTCGGCAGCGAGCCGCCCGGCTCCAGGCGCCCCTCGGCGACGAAGGCGCCACCCTCGCCGCGCGAACAGAAGCCCAGCGCCTCCAGCGTCAGCAGGACGGTGATCGTGAACGAGTCATAGATCTCAGTCAGATCCACGTCGGCCGGCGTCAGCCCAGCGCGGGCGAAGGCCCGCGGCCCGGTGACCGCTGCACCCGTGACCGTCAGGTCGGGCATCTGGCTGATGCCGTTGTGGCTGCTGTACTCCGCCGAGCCGAGGACGTAGACCGGCTGCTTCGGCAGGTCGGCCGCGCGCTCGGCCGAGGTGATGACCAGCGCGCCGCCGCCGTCGGTGACCAA
>JACQUS010000009.1 GCA_016210125.1 Chloroflexota bacterium
CCGCGAAGACGACACGTTCCATTTCATGGACACCGAGAACTTCAATCAGTTGGCGCTCGACCTCGTGCAGCTTGGCGACGACGCGCTCTACCTGGTGGAGAACACGACCCTGGAGCTGCTGATGCACGACGACCGGCCAGTCGCTGTGGAGCTGCCGCCGTCGGTCGAGCTGCGCGTTGCCGAGACCGAGCCGGGCGTGCGCGGCGACACAGCCTCTGGTGGGACCAAGCCGGCGGTGATGGAGACCGGGCTCAAGGTGCAGGTGCCGCTCTTCGTCAACACCGGCGATGTCCTGCGCATCGACACCCGCACTGGCAGCTACCTGGTGCGCGCCAAGTGATCCTCGACTGGCGAGCGTGCGAGCACCCGTGCTAAGCTCTGCGTGTCTCTGGCGGACGAGGGCGAGCATGAGGAGCGGGCGGTACGACGTGGCCATGCGCTTACCTTTCATCCCACTGCTCACGGTGCGCGAGCTGACGCAGCGCGTCGCGTCGCTGCTCGCCGCCGACGAGCTGCTGAGCGACCTCTGGGTGCAGGGCGAGGTCTCCAACGTCCGCCTGCCGTCGAGCGGCCACCTCTACTTCAGCCTGAAGGACGACAGCACGCAGGTTCGCTGTGTGCTCTTCCGCAGCCAGCTCCGCGTGCAGTCGTTCTTGCCCGAGCAGGGCCAGACGATCAACGCCCACGGCCGTGTCTCGGTCTACGAGCGCGAGGGCGTGTACCAGCTCATCGCCGACAGCATCCAGCCGGTCGGCCTCGGCGCCTGGGAGCTGGAGTTCCGTCGCGTGCAGGAGAAGCTGGCGCGCGACGGGCTATTCGATCGCAAGCGCCCGCTGCCGCGCTTCCCGCGCGTCATCGGCGTGGTGACCTCGCCGGCCGGCGCGGCGGTTCAGGACATCCAGCGCGTGCTCGCCGAGCGCTACCCGCTGGTCGAGCTGGTGGTCATCCCGACCCTCGTGCAGGGCGACGGCGCGCCACAGCAGATCGTCGCCGCTCTGGAGATGGCCAGCCGGCTGGCCGAGCTGGACGTGCTGGTGGTGGCCCGCGGCGGCGGGGCCATCGAAGACCTCTGGGCCTTCAACGACGAGCGCGTGGCGCGGGCGATCTTCGCGTCGCGCGTGCCGGTGGTGACCGGCATCGGCCACGAGACCGATGAGACCATTGCCGACCTGGTGTCTGACCTCCGCGCGCCGACACCGTCGGCCGCGGCGATGGCCGTGACCCCCGACCGCGACGAGTGCCTGCGGCAGGTCGTCTACCTCTCCCAGCAGGCCGCCGGCGTCGTCCAGCAGCGCCTGGCGGAGCACTGGCAGCGGCTGCACGGGCTGGGCAGCCATGCGCGGCAGCACGCGCCGACGGCGCGCCTGATAGCGGCGCGCCACGCGCTGTCCTTGCGGCGCGGCCGCGCGGGCGACCTCGTCGGGCATGCGTTGAGCCTCTGGCGCAAGGATGTCGAGCGCGAGCGTGCCCGCGCCGGCGCGCTCGATCCGGCGGCGGTGCTGACCCGCGGTTTCAGCCTATGCTGGCACGTCGTCCGCGGCCACCACGTGCGCAGCGTCAGCGAGGTCGCGCCTGGCGACCGGCTGGAGATTCAGGTTGCCGACGGCGCGTTTTCGTCGGTGGCGCTCGACGGGCGCGCACAGAGCAGCCATGGTTGAGGAGGGAGAAGAACGTGCGGATCGACCTTGAGAAGTTGGTCGGCTCGACGGGCGCGCACGGAGCAGCCATGGTTGAGGCGAGCCGGTCCTTCGAGGAGACCTTTGCGGCGCTGGAGCAGACCGTCCATGATTTAGAGGCTGGCAACCTGCCGCTCGACGTGATGCTATCATTGTACGAGCGGGCCTTGCACTTGGCCAAGCAGTGTGAGGAGATTCTCACCCAGGCCGAGTTGCGGGTGCGCCAGGTGGAGGTCCTGGCGTCAGCCGGCGAGGAGCAGCCCGACCTGTTCGACGACGCCGAAGCGCCCGAGGATGTGCCGTTCCAAAAGGACGTGCCGTTCTAGGAGCGGCGGTACGGCAGCCACGCCGTTCAGTGGCACGCTGGAGATGAAGCCCCACTCGGCCAGCGGCCAGTAGCGCATCCAGGCGCGGCCGACGATGTTGTCCTCCGGGACGACGCCCCACGAGTGCGAGTCGCTGCTGTTGTTGCGGTTATCGCCGAGGACGAAGTAGTGGCCCGGTGGGACGCGCGTCGGCGGCAGCGGGTAGGCCGGCGGCTCCTTGACGTACGGCTCACGCAGCGGCGCGCCGTTGACGTAGATGGTGCCGCCGCGCGCCTCGACCGTCTCGCCCGGCAGGCCAATGACGCGCTTAATGAAGTCGCGCGACTCATCGCGCGGGAAGCGGAAGACGACGACGTCGCCGCGGCTCGGCGCCTGGAAGACGTAGATGCCGCCGTCGGTGGCGCGTGGACGGTCGGACAGAACTTGAGCCAGCAGGTCGCCGTCGACCCGCCAATACACGGCCTTGTTGATCAGAAGGTATTGGCCGCCGTAGAGCGTCGGCTCCATGCTCTGCCCGTCCACCTTGAAGTTCTGGACCACCGTGCGCACGAGCAAGAAGATGAGGACGGTGAGCAGGAGCGTTTCGAGAAGCTCCCGGAGGATGGACCGCATGCCGCTCCCCTCGCCGAGTCGACTACCATGCTACCACGCCGCCGCGCGGTGCGCACCGCGTACGGCCGTGGTCCTTGTGACAGCGCGACACCATTGCATAGAATAGCGCATGGACGTGCGGAGGCTAGACGTGGAGGCTATCGAGACCTATCAGGAAGCGATGACGGAAGAGCGCAAGTACTTCATCGACGAGAGCTGGTACCGTGAGCGGCGGCGCTCGTTCTTGGCGGTCGCCCAGGCGCGCTTCTGCCTGGCCTGCCGCGAGCGCATCGGCGAGCTGACGCAGGAGCGCGTGCCGGTGGCCGACCCGCACACCGGACGCGTCGTCTTTGAGTTTCAGCCCGCTCGCTACGGCGACAAGCCGACGCACGTCATCGCCAACTGCTGCTCGAAGACCGGCGACTATATCACGCCCGAGACGCCGGTCATGGAGGCCATCTTCCGGCTCTTTCTGGCCAACGGCAATCAGCCCGCGGACGTCGACACGCTGCGCGAGAAGCTCGAGGAGTACATCGCGCTCTACTGCAAGCCCCACGGCTACGCGCCGGAGCTCCTCGAGCGCCTCATCGCCGCCGACGACTTCTACGGCATCCGCGAGTTCGCTCCCGGAGCGCTCGCGGCGTGATCTTCTGTCTCGTCTGCGGGGTTGCCAATCGCGACGGAAGCCGCTTCTGCAACGCCTGCGGGCGGCGCGTCGACGGCGCGCTGGAGTGCGCGGGCTGCGGCGCGCCGAACCCGCTGGGCAGCCGCTTCTGCAGCCAGTGCGGCGCCGCGCTCGGGCCGCAGCCGCTGGCGGCGCCGACCGCGCAGGCGGCGCTGGAGGCCCCTCGCGACGACGCGCAGCCTTGGCCGCCGGCCGGCGGCCGTGTCGCGGGGCCGGCGGCGGAGGTATGGTGGTCCGAGCTGGACGATGCAGAAGGGCAGTCAGGGCCTCGCGGGCTGCGCCGGGCGGCGTCCGCGCGTCCGCCTGACGCCGAGGGCGCGCTGCCGCCGCCGGGGCGTGCTCGGCCGCAGGGCGCCGGGCCGCCCAGGCCGCCGGCGTGGGAGCGCGCGGTGCCGCCGGCCGCACGCGGCCAGCCGCGGTCGGCCGAGCCACGGCGCGGGCTGGCGGTCGAGGCGGCTTCGCCAGCGCGCCCGGCCGATGCGCCTCAGCACACGCCGTGGCCGCCGGCCGGCGCGGAAGCGGCGACGCCGGCTGCCACGGACGAGCCGAGCTGGGCAGGGCACATCGCCGCAGCGGCGGTGCTCGGCGTCGAGGAGGCGACCTGGACCGACGTGACCCCGGAGCGCCCGCCGAGGCGATCGGTCGCGGGCGGCGGGCCGCCGAGTGCCGAGGACCTCAGCCTCTTCGTCGCGCCGCCCGCGGGCGACCTGGGTGGCCCGAGCACGCCGGCTCCGCTGGGCGAGGTGGCTAGCGGCAGCCCTCTGAGGCGCGCCGCCTCGTGGGAGCCGCACGGCGGCCCGACGCGCGCGCCGGCGCCGACGGCTCACCTGTCGCCCGAGCTGCTGGCGGAGGCCATAGCCACCCTGCGACGCATCGTCGGAGTCGACCCCGCACCCCTCTGGGCGGAGCACCCGGGCGCACCGGCAGCCGCCGAGCCGGCGCGCGGCCGGCCCGCCCCGGCCGGCGGCTAGGGGTCAGACAGCGCGGCGCAGCCGTCGGGACGGCCTCCTTACGCCTCCTCGCACAGCCGCTCGCCGCGCGCCAGCCGCCTGGCGATCTGGTAGGTCTGGCCCTGAGCGCGCATCGTCGGCGCGTGGGCGGCGAGGTAGCGCGCGGCCCGCAGCATCCCCTGCATCGCATCCAGGCCGTCCGCTCCGCGGCGGTGCCGGGCGGCGCGCCGGCGTCGTCGCGCTGGAGCGTCTCGGCCACCGCGAGGAGCTGGAGCGTCTCGCGATCGCGCGCCTCGACGATGAGCCGGCGGAGCGCCGCCGCGATCGCCTCCGTCAGCTCGCGCACGGCGCCCTCGGGATCGCGCGCGGCGCGCGCCAGCGCGGGCCCGGTCGGCACGGGCTCGCCGATCAGGACGAGCGCCGAGCCGTCGCGGAAGGTGCCGGGCCGGTCGAAGACGAGCCCGACGGGCAGGAGGGTGACGCCGAGCCGCGCGCCGGCGCCTCCCTCGACGCCGAGCACCAGGCGCGCGGCGCCGGTCCTGAGCGGCATGAG
>JACQUS010000363.1 GCA_016210125.1 Chloroflexota bacterium
GTGCATGCGCAGCCATATCCACGCCATTCTACTATGCCTTGCCGACCCCGGCGGCTGGGGACCTCATGCCAATCGCTTGGCCAGCGACCGTGTTTGCCCCACCCTACCCCGGGGGTTTAGCCGAGGGGCTTGGCCCTCGGCGCTCCCCTTGTACGGCCTCTGACAAGACCGTTGGTCAAGACCGTCGGTATCAGAAGTAGGCACTCGGCGCGCACTAGGCGCAGCGCGTAGCGGCGAAGTCCCGGCGGCGACGAGACGCCCGGTGTGCGCCGGCAGGTGTGTTATGCTGACCCACAGCGGCCACCGCCACGTAGCACGCGCTGCACCGGAGGGGAGCCTTGAGCACAGCGTGGCCTGTCACCCTGTCCACCCTGCTCACCTGCCTGGCGCTCGCGCTGGTCGCCTGCACGCAGCCGGCCACGCCGACGCCCGCCGGCGCCGGCGCCGGTGAGACACCGCCCGGAGCGCCGAAGCCCGGTGCCGCCGAGGGGTCGCCTTCGACGCCGAGCGGCCCGGCGGCCAAGCCGAGCGGGCCGGCGCAAGTCGCGCTGCACGGCGACCAGACGCTGCGCATCAACATCGGCAGCGAGCCGGCGACCATCGATCCGACGCTGGCCTCGTTCGTCGACGAGGCGGCCATCGCCCAGCTCGTACACGCGCCGCTTATGAGCTTCGATACGCGCCTCCAGGTCGTCCCCGGCGCGGCGGAGAAGTACACTGTCTCCAATGACGGCCTGACCTACGCGTTCGCCCTGCGCCAGGGGCTCACGTTCTCCGACGGCCAGCCGGTGAAGGCACAGCACTACGAGTACGCCTGGAAGCGCCTGCTCGACCCCGCGCTGGCCGCCGAGTACGCCTCGATTGCCTACGTCATCAAGGGTGCCGAGGAGTACAACACCGCCGACCACCGCCGCCTCTCGGCACAGCAGCTCCAGGCATTGCGCGACGCCGTCGGCGTGAAGGCCACCGACGACAGCACGCTGGTCTTCACGCTCAAGCACCCGGCGCCCTACTTCGTCAGCATCACCGCGCTCTGGTTCAGCGTGCCACTGCGCGAGGACCTGATCAAGAAGGGCGGTGAGCGCTGGACCGAGCCGGAGACCTACGCGGGCAGCGGCCCGTTCGTCCTGAAGGACTGGCAGCATCAGAACAAGCTGGTCTTCGAGGCCAATCCGCGCTACTACCGCGGCAAGCCGCGCCTCGAGCGCATCGAGGCGGTGATGATCAACGACCCGACGGTGCAGCGGGCGGCCTACCTCAACGGCGAGCTGGATCTCTACGAGGTCGGTGGGGAGGACCTGGCGACCGTCGAGCGTGATCCGAGCCTCTCTAAGGAGCTGCTGCGCTGGCCGGGCACCTGCACGTACTACATCGGCTTCAACGCCGTGCGTCCGCCGTTCGACAACCTGAAGGTGCGCCAGGCCTTCGCCGCTACGATTGATCGCGAGGCCTACGTCCGTGACATCGGCCGCGGCCTCGGCAAGGCAGCCTACAGCTTCGTTCCGCCGGGCCTGCCGGGCTACCAGCCGGCGCTGAAGCAGTGGACCTTCAGCCCGCAGGACGGCCGACGGCTGCTGGGCGACGCCGGCTTCGCCGACCCGACCAAGCTGCCGCCCATCACCATCACCTACTCCTCCAACCCGCGCACCAAGGCGCGCATGGAGTGGCTGGCCGACCAGTGGAAGCGCGCGCTGGGCGTCGAGGTGAAGCTGGACCCGGTGGAGACCAAGGCCTACACCGAGCTGCTCAAGAAGCCGGAGACGACGCCGCAGGTCTTCCTGCTGGGCTGGTGTGCCGACTATCCCGACCCCCAGAACTGGCTCTCCGTCGTCTTCCACTCCAAGTCGACCATCGCCCGCACGGGCTGGAAGAACGCCGACTTCGACGCGCTGCTCGACCAGGCCGACCGCCTGCCGGACATGAATAAGCGCCTCGAGCTATACAACAAGGCGCAGGGGATCCTCGTCGAGCAGGCACCGGTGGCCTTCCTGCTGCACAGCGAGCACGTCTTCCTGAAGAAGACCTGGGTGCGCGACCTCCATGTGAGCCCGATCGACTCCCTGCCGGGCATCTTTGGCATCGAGAAGACGTGGATCGCCAAACATTAGCGCCACGGCCGCCGCCTGAAGCGGTCAGCGCGCGGACGCGGCCGCCCCACTGCTGCCGTGCGCGCGTGCTATGATGGCAGGCAGCCAACGGCCGGCGCTGGGCGCTGTCGGGCATTGAGCGCGACCCCGCGCGGCGCGGTGAAGAGAGGACCATGCCCTGGCGCTATATCGTCGGTCGGGTCCTATGGGTCTTTCCGGTGCTAGTTAGCATCGGGCTCATCACGTTCGTCCTGATGCACAACACGCCAGGCGGCCCATGGGACCGCGAGAAGCCGCTGGACCCGCGCGTCGTCGAGAACTTGAACCGCAAGTTCGGCCTCGACCGCCCACTGCACGAGCAGTTCGTGAGCTATATGTGGAACGCGCTGCGCCTCGACCTCGGGCCATCGTATCAGTATCGCGGCCGCAGCGTGACGGACATCATCGCTGAGCGCCTGCCCATGAGCATCCAGCTCGGCGTGCTGGCGCTCGCCGTCTCCCTGCTCCTGGCCGTCCCGCTCGGCATGCTTGCCGCATTGCGCCAGAACACCTGGCTCGACTACACCAGCCTCTTCTTCGCCACGATCGGCGTCACCGTCCCCAGCTTTGTCATGGCCATCTTCCTCATCATGGTCTTCGGCGTCTGGCTGAGCTGGCTGCCCGTGATGGCCACCAACTGGGGCGACTGGCGCGCCTGGCTTTTGCCAACGCTTACGCTGGCGCTCTTCCCCACGGCGTTCATTGCCCGCCTCACGCGCGCCAGCATGCTGGAGGCCATCCGCCAGGACTACGTGCGCACGGCGCGGGCCAAGGGCCTGGCTGAGCGCATCGTCGTCACGCGCCACGCGCTGCGCAACGCGCTGCTGCCCGTCGTCACCGTGGTGGGACCGGCGACGGCCGGCCTCATCACCGGCTCGTTCTTCGTCGAGACGATGTTCTCGTTCCCTGGCATCGGTCGACTGTTCGTGCAAGCCGTGTCGCAGCGCGACTACTCGGTCATCATGGGCACGACGTTGCTCTACGCGGCGCTCATCGCCTTCGCCAATCTGGTCGTGGACGTGGCCTACGGGTTTGTGGACCCGCGGATCAAGGCCGAGGGCTAGTGTGGTAGCCGCATAGGGAAGTATGCCTACCGTTCTCAGGAGCGGCCCGTATCGCCTATACTTCTATAGCCACGATCTGCGTGAGCCACCGCACGTGCACGTCGACCGTGAAGACTTTTCAGCGAAGTTCTGGCTCGACCCAGTCGCTTTGTCTGGCAACCTGGGCTTTTCGGCGAGCGAGCTGCGCAAGATAGAACGCATGGTTACGGAGCATCAACGGCAGCTCATCGAGGCTTGGTATGAGTATTTCGGAGCTTAGGTCGGGCGAGCGCATTAAGGGCGTGCGCATCGCCGCGGATGCGCTGAGCGTGGACCTCTATGACGGGCGGACGATCACCGTGCCACTGGCTTGGTATCCCAGGCTTCTTCGCGCGACGCCGGAGCAGCGAGCCAACTGGCGGATATGTGGCGGAGGCTATGGCATCCATTGGCCGGAGATCGACGAAGATCTAAGCACGGAAGGGCTGCTGCGCGGTGCACCTGCACCGCGTAGGTCGGCATCTTCCAAGACTGCGAGGGCTGGTCGCCATTCGAGCAGCACCGCACCGCAGGGCTGAGGGGTAAACACGTGGCCGTAGCGGCACGCGAGGTGCGGCGCCTGGCGCTTCCGGCGGCCGAGCGCCCGCCGCGCAGCCTCTGGTACGACGCCTGGCGGCGGCTGCGGCGCAACCGCGCCGCGCTCGCCGGCATCGCCGTCATCCTCGTGTTCACTCTCGCGGCCGCCCTGGCCGACGTGCTGGCGCCGTACGACCCCAACCGCCCGCACGGCGGCTTCGGCTCGCTGCCGCCGGCGTGGATGGCCGGCGGCGACTGGCGCTTCCTGCTCGGCACGGATTTCCTCGGCCGCGACATCTTCAGCCGGCTGATCTACGGCGCGCGCATCTCGCTGGCCGTGGGCTTCGTCCCGCTCGCGATCGTGGTCGTCGTCGGCGGCTTCGTCGGCCTGGTCTCCGGCTACCTCGGCGGGCAGGTCGACAACCTGCTCATGCGCCTGGTCGATGTGATCTACGCCTTCCCCGACTTCCTGTTCCTCATCATCCTCGTCGCCTCCTTCCGCCAGACGGCGCTCGGCCAGGCGATAAGTGGCCTGCTGCTTATGTTCGTCGGCCTGGCGCTGGTAAGCTGGGTCGGCATGGCGCGCCTGGTACGCGGCCAGGTGCTGCAGCTCAAGGAGCAGGAGTTCGTCGTCGCGGCCCGCTGCGTCGGGGCCTCGCCGGCGCGTATCATGTGGTGGCACATCGTGCCCAACACGCTGGCGCCGGTCATCGTCGCCGCGGCGTTCGCCGTGCCGGGCTCGATCATCGCCGAGGCCATCCTGAGCTACCTCGGAGTTGGTATCATTCCACCACAGGCGAGCTGGGGATCGATGATCCTCGACGGCCACCAGAGCATCTGGTCGCTGCCGCACCTGCTGCTGGCGCCGAGCGTCTGCCTGGCGCTGCTGGTGATGGCGTTCACCTTCCTGGGCGACGGGCTGCGCGACGCACTCGATCCGAGGATGAAGTGACGTGGGCACCTTGCTGAGCGTCCGGAACCTGCACGTCGAGTTCACCACCGAGGACGGCGTGGTGCAAGCCGTCAACGGCGTCTCGTTCAATCTGGCTGAGGGCGAGGCGCTGGGCATCGTCGGCGAGAGCGGCTGCGGCAAGACGGTCCAGGCGCTCTCGATCATGCGACTGCTCCCGCGGCCGGGCGAGGTTGTCGGAGGCGAAGTCGTCTTCCAGGGCCGGGACCTCCTCAAGCTGGACGA
>JACQUS010000364.1 GCA_016210125.1 Chloroflexota bacterium
ACTTCGACCACCGCTGGGCGACGTACGAGGCCGGCGGCCACGGCGAGCCGGAGACGCGCGACGTGACGCCGGCCGAGAAGGCCGACCCGAGCTGCGCCGTCCTGCCGCGCTACTGGGTGCCGGAGGCCGAGGTCGCGGCGCGGCTGGCCGGCCGCTGGGACCGCCGATGGCTCCTCGGCTGGCGCCGCATCACCAACACGACGAACGAGCGCACGGTCATCGCTGGCATGGTCCCGTGGGCCGGCGCTGGCGATAACATCTTCCTCATGCTCGTCGGCGAAGCGCAGCCGACGCGGCTTGCTTGTCTAGCTGGAAATCTATCGGCACACTCTTACGATTACGCGAGCCGCCAGAAGATGGGTGGCACGAACCTCAACTTCTTCATCTTCCAGCAGCTTCCCGTCCTGCCGCCGGCGACCTACGAGCGCCCCT
This sequence comes from Chloroflexota bacterium, assembly GCA_016210125.1. GTDB lineage: Bacteria > Chloroflexota > UBA6077 > FW602-bin22 > JACQUS01 > JACQUS01. Next base: position 433 of record JACQUS010000364.1, read on the forward strand.
GCCCGTGGTCGCCGGGCGAGCGGCTGCGGGACTGGATCGCGCGGCGCGTGCTGGAGCTGGCGTACACGGCGTGGGACCTCCAGCCGTTCGCGGAGGACGTGTGGGGGAGCCTCACCCCCGTCCGCCAGCGGGCGGACACCCCCTCTCCATCGCAGATGGAGAGGGGGCCAGGGGGTGAGGCGAAAACGGGGGGTGAGGCCGTCCCCCCGCCGTTCCGGTGGGACGAGGAGCGGCGCGCGCTGCTGCGCGCCGAGCTGGATGCCGCCTACGCCGCGCTTTACGGCCTCACCCGCGACGAGCTGCGCTACATCCTCGATCCCAGCGACGTCTACGGTCCCGACTTCCCCGGCGAGACCTTCCGCGTGCTGAAGCAGAACGAAATGAGAAAGTACGGCGAGTACCGCACCCGCCGGCTGGTGCTGGAGGCCTGGGACCGGCTTAGCCTGAAGCCGTGCAACCGCGATGGCCGCTACGCGGGTGAGCCGGCACCGAGCGAGGCGGCGCCCCGGGCTGTCGAGGTCACGACAGCACCGCCAGCGAAAGGGCCGGCTCCCGATGGGGAAGCGGCTCGCAGCCAGCCCGAGCGGGAAGCCGAGGTCGTCGCGCCGGCGCCTCCCGCGGCGCCGCGGCAGCCAGCCACGCAGTCTCCAGCGCCACCGCGAGCTGCCGATGGCCGCAGGCCCGCGCAGGCAGCGACCGTGGCGCCATCCAACCCCTGGCCGACCGCGCAGCCGGCGCTGCCGGGGATGCCGGTGGCCCGCCAGATGGCGCTCGGCGAGGCGCAGCCAGCGGCGCCGAGCGCGAGCCGAGCGCAGCAGCTCCAGCGCATCATCGCCATCCTGCGCCGCGACGGCCCGCTGACGGCCCGGAAGATCAGCGCCAGGCTGGCGGCGGACGGCGCGCCGCTGGACAAGGCCACCGTGCAGGGCATCCTCCAGCGCGAGGGCGCCGGCCGGGTGGCCTACGACGCAGGGACGGAGCGGTGGCGGGTGCAGGGGTAGGGCGAAAAGCCAGTCCGTCATTCTTGCCCGCAGCGAAGCGGAAGCGAAGAATCCCTCGCTCTTGCTCGAAGCGCTGGTCGCGGACGCTTCGCGGAGTCTACCCCGAGGGAAGTAAAGGGGTGAGGACGACACGTGAGGTTGGGCTATGCAGTACGCCAGCGAGCGCCCGAGGCAGCTTCTCGATCCGTGGCGCCAGCGTCAGCGCCAGCAGCGTGCCCACGGGCAGCGACAGGCCAGGGTGATGGCCTAGGCCGGCAGGCAGGGGCGGGTCGAATCCTCGACGCCGGCCGACCCACGCGTGGCACATGCGGGGCGAGAGTTGGGCGCAGGTGCGGTCAGAGCGGCAGATAGATGATCTGCCCGTCCCATTCGCCTTCCAGGCTACATTCCGCCAGCAACAGGAGGTCATCGATGGCACGGCCAGCCGGCACGCCAGGGCTGACTTCGAAAACGCCCGGCATGGGAAGGCCCGCCTGGACGCGTTCGTAGGCGTAGCGGGTGATGGTCGTCACGTCGTGCGTCAGCAGGACACGGCCTTCTCCGGCGGCCCATTCCAGGACCGTTGGATCGTCCCTTCCAGCAAGGCCGGCGTCCTGGGCGCGCACGATGTCGATCTCGGGTTTGCGACGCAACAGCCCCCGCACGATGTCGTTGTTGAAGTTTTCGTCACTCGCCAGACGAAGCATCGGGCGTAGCCATCTGGCTTGCATGGCGGGCTAGCAGGCGCTCGCGCACACCGGTGCGGTCGAAGCGGGCCTCGCTCTGCGCGCGCACGCGCTGCGCCTGCTCTTGTCGCTGGCGCAGGTAGGTGTCGACATCCGCCTCGTGACGCAAGTAGTATGCGATGACGGCGTAAATGTCGGCGAGCTTGAGGGACGGATACTGGTGCAGGATCTCTTCGGCTGTGGAGCCCAGGCGGAAGGCCGCGACAATCGTGTCCAGTGTCACCCGACTACCACGGATGCGGATGACCCCGTCCCGGCCTACCGCCAGTGGCACGGGCTCCGTTTCGATGCTGAGCGGCACGAGCCGACCTCCAGTATCCCTGGTCCTGAAGCATAGCATGCTGCTGACCCTGTCGCGTCGTGCGCGAACCTGCCGTACCGGACGCGGCGCGACCCGCCGCCGGCGGGCGCGCGGGTGGCACACCTGGCGCGGGCAGTAGTGGCGGTGGGGCGCTAGGACGAGGGCTTACTAGCTAGTCGCCGATTGGCACTCGGGCCGTCGGAACGACCGATGCGGCCGGCCCACAGTGCGCGACCTGATCGTCGAAGAAGATATGCGGTCGAAGCGCCTCGAGGATGCGAGACTTCTGCACGCCGCCGAGAAAGAACGACTCGTCCACGCGGACGTCCCATGCACGCAATGTGTAGATCACCCGCTTGTGCGCCGGGCCGTTGCGGGCGGTTACGAGTGCCGTGCGGATCGGGCACTTGTCGTCCGGGAACCGCTTCTGGATCGCACTCAGCGACTGGATGAACCGCTTGAATGGACCCGGGGTCATAGGAATTTGTGCGTGGTCGCGTTCGTGCTGCTGGAAAGCGGGAAGTCCCTCTTGCTGATAGATGCGCTCCGACTCGTCAGAGAAGAGGACAGCGTCCCCATCGAACGCGATCCGCACCTCCGCGCTCCCATCGTCAACCCAGTCCTTCGGCGGATAGACGAGGCCGGCAGCGGTCCCGGCAGCTAAGGCGGCGCGTACGTCCGCCTCGTTCGCCGACAGAAACAGGCCGCAGGAGAACGCGTCGAGGTACCGCTACGGATCCCTGCCGTCGGTAAAGGCTGCGCGGGTAACATCGAGCCCAAGGCGTTCTGCTGAGTTGAGGATGCGCAATCCTGAGTCGGCATCGTTCCGCGAGATCAGTACAACCTCAACCAATGGCTCCTGCGAGTGCGTGTTGATGTTGAGCAGTGCCTTGATGAGAGGAAACGCCGTATCCGGCTCAAGGGGCTCGTTTTCTCTCTCCCGCTGGTACTGTCGGTACGCTTCGAGACCCTGTGCTTCGTAAACACGATTTGCTTCATCGAGATCGAATAAGGCGCGAGAAGCAACGCCAATAACGAGCTCGTTATTGAGGTTATAGGGCATGGGCAGCTACTCCAACTCCGACCTCCTTTGAGGTGATGAAAAGGACCTGCTGCTGCAATTGTAGCACTCCTTTGGCGTGACGAGCGTGTTCGCTCGCTGGGCCTCGGCGGTCCGGCGCACAAGGACGCGGCCGGTCGCGTCTATCCGACGCCGCACCGGCAGTGGTATGATGCGAACGCCCAGCAGCGGACCGAGACAGCTTCTCGATCCCTGGCGCCAGCGTCAGCGTCAGCGCCAGCAGCGTGCCCACGGGCAGCGACAGGCCAGGGTGATGGCCCAGGCGCGTAGGCAGGGGCGGGTCGAATCCTCGACGCCGGCGGCTGGCGACACCCGTGCGCCGGCATCTCATCTGCGCCCGCAGGTTGCGGTGGATTTTTTGGGCCGCTCCGCCACCTTGACCGCCTCGGTCAGCGCCTCGATGGCAGCCACGGTCTCCGGCGGCAGCGGGTCAGTCGATGCGCCGGATCAGGGAGTACTCTGCGCGAGCTGGGGTCGCTTGCCACTGGAAGCGGCGTCGGTAGCGTCATCGGGCTGGCTGTCTGGCCCGGCGTCAGGCTCGGGCAGTGGCGTCACGTCGGTGATGCCCAGTCCCAGCGCGCGGGCGGTAAGGACCACCTCCGCAGCAATCCGCACTGCGCCGGCGGCGACGTGCACGGCCTCGGCCGCCGGGGCCTCGTCGAGACGGGCCAGGGCGCGGCCGAGCGCGAGGAGGCCGGTCTCCAGCACCTGAGCGGCGAGGTCCTGCCAGCCATGATTGGCCCGCAGGGCGTCGCGCATGTCCTGTGGTAGGGCTGCGGCCCAGTTGGCGACAGTGCTACGGGGCACGCCGTGGCGGTCGGCGGAATCGTGCTGGCTCTCACCGCCGAGCAGCTCGGCGGTGACGGCGGCGCGCACTGCGGCGCTGTGGGTCACGCGTCGGCGTGTGGCGCTTTTATCGTCCGGCATGTCCTTCTCGCCCCCGGCCAGCCTCACCCAGCAGCTCGGTCAGCGCCTCGCGGTGCGGCAGCAGCCAGCGCGCGCGCAGTGCGGCGTACTCGTCACGTGCCAGCTCGCCGGGCAGCAGCCGCAGCCCGTTGCCGTCGTCGCGGAGCAGCACGCAGAGGCAGCGCATCCCGTGCAGTGCACCGTAGACGCCCGCCGGCTCGTGGCCGTGGAGGCCGTAGGCTCGGGCGAGCAACTTCACCCATTGCGTGTGGTCGGGCAGCTCGGGTCGTGGGTCGAGGCGATAGTTGGCCTCGGCGACGGCATCCCCTGCGGCCAGCACCGCCACCAGCGCGGCCTTGTGCTCGCGCAGCGTCGCGCGGTCGACGTCGGTCAGCACGCCGGCCGGAGCGCGCCAGCGCAGCCTATCACCAGCAGCCACCAGCTCGACGCCACGAGCGCGGAGGTCGGCGAGCAAGGCACCCGGGTTCACAACTCACCCTCCTCGACGCCAAGCGAGCGTGCTGGCGAGCTTAGATGTCCATCGGCCCCATAGATGCCCATGCCAAGAGGATGGGCATCTATGGGCATCTTGGACATCTTAGGCTCTCTGCTCGCTTGCTCAGGTAGCGCCCACATCCATTCGCCAGCGCTGCCGAATCCGAGGCGCTGGGGCCGGATGCCGAGGGATTCCCGCGCGCGCCGGAGGGTATGATCGGCGATGCCGGCAGCGCGGGCTTCGCGTTGCAGGTCGTTCGATGGCCGCGGCCCATCCATCAGCGCCTCGCGGATGAAGCCGCACGCCTCGGCCACCGCGTCGCGCTCATCGTCTCCAGCAGGCGACGCCAGGAGCTGCGAGGCCGTGTGCGCCGTCTCGCCCAACCATGTGATGCGCACCGCGCCAGCCGCGCCGGCCTCGATGCGGTAGGCCAACGCTGGCGGCATCTTCGCCAGGCTGCTCTTCGTGCACGCCAAGATGCGCCGCTCGCCGGTCGCGTCGCCGGGTTCGGGCGCGACGAGCAGCCCGGCGCGTGCAGCGGCGATGATGCCGATGCTCCCGCCGCCGCGGTAAAGCGCGTTCCCGCCACCCGCCTTGTTGAGATGGCGGACGACGACGACGGCCACGCCGAGCTCAGCGGCCAGCTTCGTCAGCGGCGCCAGGCGCGAGCGCACATCGGCGTCAACGTGGGCGTCGGTCGCGATGTAGGCCATCAGCGGGTCTATCACGACGAGCCGCGCGTCAACCCGCTCGCCCAGCCGCGCGATGGCCTCGCGGATGACGGCGATGTCGCCGAGCGTCGCGAAGCGCTCCTTGTCGTCTGCGCATACGGCAGTCAACGCGCCGATGCGCGAGCAGTCCGCGCCGGCGGCGTCGAGCCGCGGCCGGATGGTGTCGGCCAGGTCGTCTTCCGCGCTCAGCAGCACGACGCCGCCCGGAGCGCCGAGGCCGTACGTGCCGTCGGGCATCGGGCGCCCGGCCGAAACGCGCGCCGCCAGGTCGAGCGTGAGTAGCGACTTGCCGAGGCCGGGGTCGCCGTCCAGGATAGTCAGCTTGCCGAGGGGAATCCGCCCCGGCCAGAGCCAGCGCACCTGCTCAGGCTGCACGTCGGCGAGCAGGACCAGGACGGGCGCGGGGCCGTCGGCGACCTCGGCGGCGTCGGCGGCGACCGCCTGCCACGGCTCGGCAGCGTCCAGCAGCGCGCGGTGCTCGTCGGCGCTGCCCGTGAAGTCAGCCGCATCGCCCTTCGCCGGGCCATCGGCCCAGTGAACGATGCGCACGTCGGCGTGGCCGAGGCGGGCCAGCGCGGCGGCGATGCGGCGCATGTGCCGCTCGCCGGGCGGGTCGTTGTCGGGCCAGAGGATGACGGGGCGGCCCAGCAGCGGGCGCAGGGCATCGTCGCTGGGCGTCGCGGCCGCGCCGCAGACGGTGCCGACGGCGAGGACTCTGCGCGCCAGCAGCGCGTCGCCGGCAGGCTCGCCCTCAGTCACCACGGCCGGCACGCCGGCCGGCGCCGAGGCCAGACGCTCGGCAAGGTACAGCGGCAGAGCGGCCACGCGACGTCCGTTGAGGCCCAGCCCGCCGTTCGTCGTCCACCAAAGCCGTTTCTCCGCGAGCCGGCCCTCGTCATCGGCCAAGTCTTGGCGCCAGTGCTCTAGCACATCGCCGTCGATGTGAAACGTTGACATCACGCGAGGCGGCCCCGCGGGCCGTGGCTTCGCGTGGGACCTGTGGCCGTTCGGCGAGCGCGATTCCGCCCACAGACCACGCCGCCGTAGCGCCTCGATCACAGCGCTCTGGCCGCACCCGGCGTGGCAGCACAGCAAGACCTTGCCTTCGCGCTGTACCACGTCGAGCGATGGCTTGCCATCGGCGTGGGCCGGGCAGTGCACCTCGCCGCTCCCGCGCCGCACTGACTGGGCGCACCGGCAGCCCTGCTTGCCGCAGGCCAGCGCGCGCGCAAGCTCAGCGGCGCTCGGCGTGGTCACGCGCTGTGCTCGGCAGCCTGCTCGGCTTGGCGCTCGACCCACGCGCGCAGCGCTGCCGTGGGAACGCGCACGCTGCGCCCTACGCGCACTACCGGCAGAATCCCTTGCTGGATCAACTCGTAAGTCTTGCTCCGGCCGAGGCTGAGGAATTTGGCGGCGTCCTCCACCTTTAGCAGCCCTGGCTCCATGGAACCCTCCACACTGTGCTGTCATGATCACGATGGACCTCGGAGAACTGGTAGGATAGGCCATAAGCTCGACGTTTAGTTCGCGAAGCGGAGGTTCTTGTGCGCCCGTATCGACACTGGCAGGACTTGCATCGTAGGCTGGCGCTCAGCGGCATTGAACTACGGAGGGCTGCCGAACCGAAGGGAGGCAAAGCCTCAGGGGCTACAAAGCTTGACAGAACCGGTTCCGTATGGCTGGTCGAACAAGAACCATTCGGGCAATCCGGCAGTCACCTTTGGCCCAGAATTGAGTACTTGTCGTCAGAGTTGAATAGCGGGGCGGCCGGGATGCTGCGACGAGGGTGCCTTCACGAGTTCATTCGGCTGCGTGGTGCGCAGCCGCAGCAGGTTCTCGCGTTTGCCAGACGATGGGGAGTCCTGCAGATTTGTCGGCACGGCCTACCGAGCGGCCATGCCGATGGATGCCTTCCGCCGTA
>JACQUS010000365.1 GCA_016210125.1 Chloroflexota bacterium
CAGCCGGCTGGGCGACGAGCTGCGCGCGCTAGAAGCCACGGGGCGCGTCGCGCGTGTTCACGTGGACGTGATGGACGGCGTCTTCGTGCCGAACATCAGTGTCGGCCTGCCCATCGTCGAGGCCGTGCGCCGGTCGTGCGACCTACCCATCGCCGTGCATCTGATGACCGTCTCGCCCGACCGCTACGCGGAGCGCTTCGTCGCCGCCGGCGCGTCCATCGTCGCAGTGCACCTCGAGGCCTGCCCGCACCTGCACCGCGCCATAGCGCAGATCGAGAGGGCCGGCGCGCTCCCGGCCGTAGCCCTCAACCCGGCGACGCCGGCCGGGGCCCTCGAGGCCGTCCTGCCCGACATCGCGCAGGTGCTGGTGATGAGTGTGGACCCCGGTTACGGTGGCCAGGCGTTTCTGCCCCAGAGCTTGCGCAAGATCGCCCAGGTCCGCCACATGCGCGACGAGCGCGGCCTGGCCGTCGAGATCGCGGTGGACGGCGGCGTCAACGCCGACACCGCGCCGGGCGTGCTCGCCGCCGGCGCGGACGTGCTGGTCGTCGGGTCCGCGCTTTTCGCTGGCGACTCGTTCGACGATGCGGTCGCGGCGATCTGGCGCGCTGCTACGCGCTCGCCTTCGTGAGCGTCCGCAGGCAGCGCGTGCACACGCGCACGTGCCGCGTCACGTCGCCGATGGTCAGCCGCTTGTGCTGTAGGTTCGGCAGCCACCGGCGCTTGGTGCGCCGCTTCGAGTGGCTGACGTTGTGCCCGCTGCTCGGGCGCTTACCGCAGATTTCGCAAATCCAGGCCATCTACCCACGTACCATAGCGCTCAGAGGGTGTTTGCTATGATGAGAGCGCAACATTGGCATTGTAGCACGCGCGCTGCACGTGAGGCAAGTTTTCGGTCGTGAGTCGAGCAGAGACGTCCCCCTTGCCGCCCCAGAGGATGCCATGAGCACGGAGGCACCGCCGGAGGAGCGTGGCTACCGTGGCGAAGGGCTGATCGGCGCGCTGCGCTACGCTGCCGCCTGGCTGGACCACCACGCGCCGGCCATCGACGCCCTGAATGTTTACCCCGTGCCTGATGGCGACACCGGGCTCAACATGAGCGTAACGCTGCGCGCGGCGCTCGCGGCCGCCGAGGAGGCGGACGCCACGCTCGCCGCCGTCGCCCAGGCAGCGGCACGGGGCGCGCTGATGGGTGCACGCGGCAACTCCGGCGTCATCCTCTCGCAGCTCCTGCGCGGGTTTGCCGACACCCTGGGCGAGGCCGCGGAGCTGACGCCGGCGCTCCTTGGCGCCGGGCTGGCTCACGCGGCGCACGCCGCCTACTGCGCGGTGCTGCGGCCAGTCGAGGGCACGATGCTCACCGTCGCGCGCGAGGCCGGCCGCGCTGCCGGGGATGCCGTGGCGCGCGGCGCGCCGCTGCTGGGCGTGCTGGAGGCCGCGGTCGACGCGGCCGAGGAGGCCGTGCAGCGGACGCCCGAGCAGCTCGACGTGCTGCGCGAGGCCGGCGTCGTCGACGCTGGCGGGCAGGGCTACGCCGTGCTGCTGGCGGGGCTGTTGCGGGGGCTGCGCGGTGAGTCGCCGGAGGCGGTACCGCGGCCGGTGGCAGTGGCGCAACGTCCCCTGCACCTGCCGGGCGAGGAGGCGTACGGCTACTGCACCGAGTTCGTCATCCTCGGCCCCGGCCTCGACCTGGCGGCGGTCCGCGACGGGATGGCGCGCCTCGGCCAGTCCGTGCTCGTCGTCGGCGACGAGAGCGCCCTGCGCGTGCACCTGCACGCGCTCGACCCTGGACCGGCGCTCAGTTACGCCGTGGAGCGCGGGGCGCTGACCCGCGTGAAGATCGAGAATATGGACGAGCAGCAGGCGGCGCTGGGCCGCCAGCCGGTGGGCTCGCGCGTCGCCGCTCCGGCGACCGCCGAAGCTGCGTTGCCAATCGTCGCCGCCGTCGCCGGAGAGGGCTTCGCCGAGCTCTACCGCAGCCTAGGGGCGACGTGCGTCGTCACCGGTGCACGTGGCACGAATCCGAGCGTAGCCGAGCTGGCGGCCGCCATCTCCGCCACCGCAGGCCGCGAGGTCTTCGTCCTGCCCAACGATCCGAACGTAGCCCCGGCCGTCGAGCAGGCCGCGCGCCAGGTGGAGCAGGCGGTGACCGCCCTGCCGACCCGCGATATGGCGCAGGGACTGGCAGCGCTGCTGGCCTATAGTCCGCTGTCCACCGTGGAGGACAACGCCGCGGCAATGCGCGCCGCGCTCGACCGCGTGCGCACGGCGCGGGTGACGTGGGCCGCGCGCGACGCCGTCGTCGGCGGCGTCGCCCTGCCGGCCGGGACGGCGCTGGCGCTGGCCGACCGCCGCCTCCTCGCCCACGGCGCCGATGTCGCGCAGGTCGTGATGCAGGCGCTGGCCGCGCTCGGCGCCGACGGCGCCGAGCTGATCACGCTCTATGTCGGCCGCGAGCTGCCGGAGGCCGACAGGCGGGCACTGGCCGAGCGCGTGCGCGTGCGCTGGCCGCAGTCGGCCGTGGAGGTCGTGCCGGGGCGGCAGCCGAACGACTACTACCTGCTGGCGGTGGAGTGAGCCGGTGGCCGTGCGCATCGTCACCGACAGCACCGCCGACCTGCCGGCCGAGCTGGTCGCGCGCCACCGCATCGCCGTCGTGCCGCTGCTGGTGCAGTTCGGCGCGCAGTCGTTCCGCGATGGCGTCGACCTGACGCCGGACGCCTTCTACGAGCGCCTGCGCACCAGCGCAGTTTTCCCAACGACCTCACAGCCCCCGCTGGCGGCTTTTCAGGCGGTTTTCGACGAGCTGCTGGCCGACGGGTCGTCGGTGGTGGCCGTGCATCTGGCGGCGACGCTGAGCGGCACGTACCAGGCCAGCGCCACGGCGGCGCAGGCCTACCCGCCCAGCCGCATCGCCGTCCTCGACTCGCGCAACGTCTCCATGGCCCTGGGCTGGCTCGTCCTCGCCGCGGCGCGCGCCGCCGCGGACGGGGCCGCGCACGGGGAGGTCGTGGCCCTTATCGAGCGGCTGCGGCCGTGCGCGCGCCTGCTCGGCGCCCTGGACACGCTGGAGCACCTGCAGCGCGGTGGGCGCATCGGCCGCGCACGCGCCTTCCTCGGGTCGCTCCTGGGCATCAAGCCGATCCTCGAGGTGCGCGACGGCGAGGTCCTGCCGCGCGAGCGCGTGCGCACCTGGAAGCGCGCCGTCGAGCGCCTGGCCGAGCTGACGCTGGCCTGGCGGCCGTTGGCGCACGTGGCCATCATCCACGCGACGGCGCCGGACGCCGCCGAGAGCCTGCGCGCCCGTCTGGCGCCGCACCTCGACGGCAGCGAGCTGCTCGTTCGGCCGATCGGACCGGTGCTCGGCACGCATATCGGCCCGGGAGCGCTGGGCATGGCTACCCTGGTCGGCGAGCCGTGAGCGCGCAGCCGAGCGCTGAGCTGACGCCGGAGCGCCTCCGCCGTATCTTGGCCCTGGAGCAGCGCCAGGGCTACCGCGACCGCGCGGTGCTGGGCGGGCTGGAGCGCCTCGCGCAGCAGATCGCCGCGAGCGCGGCGCTGCGGTCGGTCTCCGACGCGCTGCGCGGCTACGACGGCGCCCCTGAGGACGAGCGCACGGCGCGTGTCGAGCGGGCGCTGCGCGCTCTGGCGCTGCTCGGCACGCCCAGTTCTTCCTCAGGCTCCGCCAAGCAGAGCGCACCACCGCGCGCACGGCCTGCGGAGGCCAGCGCCGGCCATACCTCACCCCCGCACTCCCCCTCTCCGCACGCGGAGAGGGGGACGGGCGCTGAGGTCGGCGATGGCACGCGCCCTCGCCCGGCGGCGCCCGCTGCGGCCGGCCGGTCGGCCGGGCCGCCGGCCCGCGGAGGCCACCCGGCGCCACGGCGGCCAGGCAGCAGCACGGTCGCCCTCGACGCGCCGGTGGCGGCCCTGCCGACCATCAAGGGCGCCACGGCGACCAAGCTCCAGCGCCTGGGCGTGCGCACGGTCGAGGACCTCCTGCGCCACTACCCGCGTCGCCACGAGGACTTCTCGGTCTGCTCGCCCGTCCACGACCTGGTGCCGGGGGCCACCGAGACGGTCATCGCCACGGTCTGGGAGGCACGCCAGCGCCGCGCGCGCAGCGGGCTGAGCGTCGTCGAGGCGCTGCTGGGCGACGACACCGGCAACATCGAGGCCGTCTGGTTCCGCGCCGGTGCCGGCGGCGAGTACTTAGCCCGCCGGCTCACGTCCGGCACGCGCGTCGCGCTCAGCGGCGAGGTGTCGCTGCGCCTCGGCCGGCCGACGTTCATCGATCCGATCTGCGAGGTGCTGCGCGCCGACGGCGAGCTGCTGCACACGGGGCGCATCGTGCCGATCTACCCCGCGACCGAGGGGCTGCTGAACGAGCGCATCCGCCAGCTCGTGCGTATCGCGCTCGACCGCGCGCTGCCGCTCGTCGAGGACTGCCTGCCGGCGTGGGTGCGCGAGCGCTGGGGCCTCCTGGACGAGCGCACGGCGCTCTGGCAGATCCACTTTCCGGACTCACCCACGCAGCTTGCCGCTGCGCGCCGGCGCCTGGCCTTCGACGAGCTGCTGTTGATCCAGCTTGGGGCCCTCGGCCGCCGTGCCGCCTACCGCGCCGGGCAGCGCAGTCTGGCGCTGCCGGCGCCGCAGGGCCTCTACGAAGCCTTCCTCGCGGCGCTGCCTTTTCGCCTGACCGCAGCGCAGGAGCAGGCCATCGCCGAGATCTGGGCCGACCTGGCGCAGCCCGAGCCGATGGCCCGCCTGCTCCAAGGCGATGTCGGCTCGGGCAAGACGGTCGTGGCCGCCGCGGCCGCGCTGCTGGCCACGGCGCACGGCGCCCAGGCGGCCATCATGGCCCCGACGGAGATCCTCGCCGAGCAGCACTTTCAGACGCTCGGTGCGCTCTTCGGACGCGGGCCGGTCGCCGGTGTCCAGCCGCGCGTCGGGCTGCTCACCGGCGGGCTCCGGCGGCGGGAGCGCCGCGCAGCGCTGGAGGGCCTGGCCGAGGGTCGCCTCGACGTAGCCATCGGCACGCACGCGCTGATCGAGGAGCCGGTCTCCTTCGCGCGGCTAGCGCTCACGGTGGTCGACGAGCAGCACCGCTTCGGCGTCATGCAGCGCGCCGCCTTGCGCGTCAAGGGCCTGCACCCGCACCTGCTCGTCATGACGGCCACGCCGATCCCGCGCAGCCTGGCGCTGACGATCTATGGTGATCTTGACGTGTCGGTGCTGGGCGAGCTGCCGCCGGGTCGCCAGCGCGTCGCCACCCGCCACGTGGGGCCGGACGACCGCGGGCGCGCCTACGCCTGGCTCCGCCGGCGCGTCGAGGCCGGCGAGCAGGCCTATATCATCTGCCCGCTCGTCGAGGAGTCCGAGCGCGTGGAGGCGCGCGCCGCCGTGGCCGAGTTCGAGCGCTTGCAGCGCGACGTCTTTCCGGACCTGCGCCTAGGGCTGCTGCACGGGCGCATGCGCTCGGCCGAGAAGGAGGCCGTCATGCGCGCGTTCCGCGCCGGCGAGATCCAGATCCTCGTGTCGACGGCCGTTGTCGAGGTCGGCGTCGACGTACCCAACGCGACCGTTGTGCTCATCGAGGGCGCCGACCGCTTCGGCCTGGCGCAGCTTCACCAGTTCCGCGGCCGGGTGGGCCGCGGCGAGAAGCAGTCCTACTGCATCTTGCTGGCCGAGTCGGCCGGCGCGCCAGCCAGCGAGCGACTGGAGATCGTCGCCAAGAACCACGACGGCTTCGCCCTGGCCGAGGAGGACCTGCGCCTGCGCGGGCCGGGCGAGTTCTTCGGCACACGCCAGAGCGGCCTGCCCGACCTGCGCCTAGCGCAGCTCAGCGACGTGGCCCTGCTGGAGGAGGCCCGCGCCGCGGCGCGCGAGCTGTTCGCCGCTGACCCAGCCCTCAGCGCGCCAGAGCACGGTGCTCTTGCCGCGCGCGTAGCCCGTTTCTGGGCCAGCGGCGGAGAGCCCTCGTGAGCCCGCTGCGCGTCATCGGCGGGCAGGCGCGCGGTCGGCTGCTGCGGCTGCCACCCGAGGCGACGCGGCCGACCAGCCAGAAGGTGCGCGCGGCCGTCTTCTCGATGGTCGAGGCGCAGCTCTGGCGCCTGGGCGACACCGGCTGGGAGGGCCTACGTGTGCTCGACCTGTTCGCCGGCTCAGGCGCCTACGGCGTCGAGGCGCTCAGCCGCGGCGCCGCCTGGGCTGATTTCGTCGAACACGACGCACGCGCGTGCCGCATAATCGCCGAGAACTTGCGGCGCGCCGGCTGCGGCGACCGCGCGCGCGTGCATACTGGTGACGCGGTGGCATACGTGCAGCGACTCGCTTCCCCAGCGCTGCCGCATGCTATAATTTTCGCTGATCCTCCGTATGGCTATCCCCGACTGGAGCAAGTGCTGGTCGAGCTCGGGGCGCGCGGACCGGAGCGAGGGGTGGGGCTCGTGGTGGCAGAGACACGGCGCACCGACGAATTGCCAGCCGCCGTCGGCGGGCTGCAGCTTCTTCGCCAGCGCTGCCACGGCGACACAGCCATCAGCCTATTCCTCTGGCAGCGCGAGCACACGGCTGCGGAGACGTGAGAGGAGCGACGGAACGTGGCGAAGTCGCGGCGGGCGGTCTACCCTGGGTCGTTCGATCCGCTGACCATGGGGCACGTGGACATCGCGTGCCGCGCGGCGAGGCTCTTCGACGAGCTCATCATGGCGGTGTACGACACGCCGAACAAAGCCCTCTTGTTCACCACGCAGGAGCGTGTGGCCCTGGCCACGGAAGCGCTGCACGACGTACCGAATATTCGCGTTGACAGCTTTCGCGGGCTGACCGTAGACTATGCCCGTTCGGTCAGCGCACAGGTGCTCGTGCGCGGGCTACGCGCGACGTCGGATTTCGAGCTTGAGTTCCAGTGGTCGCTGATGAACCGCAAGCTCAGCCGCGAGATCGAGGTCGTGTGCTTGGTAAGCAGCCTGCGCTATATCTTCACCAGCTCGAGCAACATCAAGGAGGTGGCGCGGCTCGGCGGTGACGTCGGCGGCCTCGTCCCGCCTTGTGTGGCTCAGGCGCTGGCCGAGCGGTTCGGCCGCGACGACTCGGCACCGCCGGTGCCGCGGTATCTGGCGACCTGATGGCGACCGGCTCGTGGCCGCGCGCGACGGAAAGGGCGGCAGCGATTGATGTGTTGCGGCTGCTTGAGGATCTCGAACGGTTGGTGAGCGACGGGCGGCACGTCCCGCTCACCAACAAGGTGCTGGTCGACGAGCAGCGCTTCGCGGCGCTGGTCGAGCAGCTCCGCGCCGCTGTGCCGGAGGAGCTGCGCCAGGTACGGCGATTGCTCCAGGACCGCGACCGCCTCCTCGCCGAGGCCCGCCACGAGGCCGAGCGTATCGCGCGCCATGCCGAGGAGCAGCTTGAGTTCATGCTCCAAGGCAACAACGCCATCCAGCGCGCGCAGCGCAGCGCCGACGAGCGCCTCGCCGACGCGCGACGCCAGGCCGAAGGGCTGTGCGCTGAGGCCGAGAAGTACGCCCTCGACCTCCTCGTCGCCTTCGAGCGCGAGATGCAGCGCCAGCTCGCCGCCGTGCGCAAAGGCCTCGCGACGCTCGAGCGCCGCGAGCCGGCCGCGCAGTAGCGCGAGGCTCTCCCGCCGGCCGGTCGGCTGCGCGGAGAGCGCCGCGGCCGGCGACGCGCCGCGGCGCGGTTGGTCATCGTCCCAAGGGGCGAGCGCCGCGGCACCGGGCAGGGAATCCAGCGGGGAATCCAAAGGGGGCTTCGCCCCCTTTGGTAACCTCCCGTAGGTGGGGCGGGGCGCGCCGTCGCCGGTGAGGGCGTTGTCCTCGTCTGTGGTGCCCCGCCGCGGCCGGGCATAGAGGTTGTCGAAGAGGAACGTTTGGTATGATGGTCATACGCGTATTATGAAGCGATCAGCGATCATGGTGAGCGATGCGCTACCACGTTGCCGCGCTGCTGCTCGAGCCCGTCGGCTCGGTCCGCGAGAGCTTGCTCGACGAGCCCATGCCTCCTCTGGACGCCGACGTCGTCGCCGTCGCG
This sequence comes from Chloroflexota bacterium, assembly GCA_016210125.1. Classification (GTDB taxonomy): domain Bacteria; phylum Chloroflexota; class UBA6077; order FW602-bin22; family JACQUS01; genus JACQUS01. Next base: position 8,053 of record JACQUS010000365.1, read on the forward strand.
CCGGTCCGTGGCCAGGTCCGGCTGCTGCGCAGCGGTCGGGGCATCTTGGCCTCGGCGACGCTCGCGACGCGCCTGCGGCTGGCCTGTAGCCGCTGCCTGGGGGACACCGAGGAGGAGATCACCTTTTCGTTTGACGAGGAGTTCCGACCGACGGTCGATCTCGTGACCGGCGTGCCACTGCCGGCGCCGGACGCCTCCGAGGAGTGCTCGTTGATCGACGAGTACCACATCATCGACCTGACGGACGTTGTGCGGCAGAACGCCCTGCTGGCGCTGCCGATGAAGCCGCTGTGTCAGAAGAGTTGCCCCGGCCTCTGCCCGGTGTGCGGCGAGCGGCGCGACGGGACCTGCCGCTGCGCCGAGGCGGAAGAGCCGGCTCGCGCCGAGGGCCCTATGGCCGAGGCGCTGCGCACGTGGCTCGCCAGTCAGGGCAACCGCTGAGCGTCAAGACCACAAGACAGGAGTAGACGAGTGCCCCCGCTCCCAAAGCGTAAGCTCTCCGCGCGGCGCCAGGGTAACCGCCGCAGCCACCACCGCGTCGATCCGCCGGCGCTCACGCCCTGCCCACACTGCCATAAACCGCGTCGGCTGTACCACGTGTGCCGGCACTGCGGCTACTACGGCGACCGCCAGGTGCTGGAGGTCGAAGACACCAGCCCGAAGGGCTAGGGTGCGCGTCGCCTACGTCTTCCCCGGCCAGGGCGCGCAGAGCGTCGGCATGGGCCGCGCGCTCTACGAGGCCTCCGCGGCGGCCCGCGGCGTCTTCGAGCAGGCCGACCGCGCGCTGGGCGAGGCGCTCACCCAGCGCTGCTTCATGGGCCCCGAGGACGAGCTGCGCCAGACGATCTACGCCCAGCCAGCCATCGTCGCCGTGAGCACGGCGGCGTGGGCGGCGCTGGGCGAGTGCCTCGGGCACCACGCGCCGCAGCCCGCCGCCGTCGCCGGGCACAGTGTCGGCGCGTACAGCGCGCTCGTCGCCGCCGGCGTCACCGACCTCTCGGCGGCCCTGGCCCTGGTGCGCGAGCGCGCGCGCAGCATGCACGAGGCCGCCCGGCGCGCGCCGGGCGCTATGGCCGCGGTGCTCGGCCTGCCGGCCGAGGCCGTCGAGGCGGCCTGCGCCGACACGGCGCGCGCCGGCGCGGGGGTGGTCGTCGTCGCCAACTACAACGCCGCCGACCAGGTGGTCATCTCCGGTGAGCCGCTGGCCGTTGAGCAGGCCGGCGCGCTGGCGAAGGAGCGCGGCGCACGCCGCGTGGTGCGCCTCGCCGTAAGCGGCGCGTTCCACTCCCCGCTGATGGACTGGGCCGTCGGCTGCTTCGCCCCGGCCGTGGCCGCGGCGCCGCTTCGGCCGGCGCGCACTCCGGTCATCTCCAACATCAGCGGCCAGCCGCTGGCGGACGAGGCGGCCCTGCGCGCCGAGCTGGCGGCGCAGGTGCGCGCGCCGGTCCAGTGGGCGAAGACCATGGACACGCTGGTGGCCCTCCGCGTGACGCACGTGGTCGAGCTGGGGCCGGGCCAGGTACTATCCGGGTTGCTCAAGCGACGCGGCGGCGTGGAGGTACTGAACGTCGACGGCCCCGCTGGCCTCGAGCGAGCGGCAGAGGTCCTCCATGGTCGCTTATGAGTGCGCCCGCGGCGGGCCGCGACCATCGCGAATGAACATGGCCGGGGGCCTAGCCTGCTCGGCCGCGCGCCGGAGAAGGGAAGGCGGTTCCGCACAGCGGGGAATCCGAAGGGGGCTGCGCCCCCTTCGGAGCTATTTTCTGGGGCGGGGCGGGGCGGCCCGCCCGGGCTATGTTCACCTTAGGCAAGAGCGTTGAGCGAGGTGCGCGCGCATCACGCATCCCGCGTCACATGACGCGGCACAGGCGGACGCGATGGCGACCGGGACACGGCGGCGGGCGCGGGACCTCGCGTTTCGCGCCCTCTTCGAGATGGGCGTCGTCGGGCATGGGGCCGGCGACGTGCTCGAGCGACTGATCGCCGAGGAGCGCGCGAGCGCGCGCGTGGTCGAGTTCGCCCGGCACCTCGTGCAGGGTGTCGTCGCCCATCTGCCGGCCATCGACGAGCGGCTCGGGGCCGCGGCGTCGCTCTATCCGCTGGAGCAGATGGCCGCGGTCGAGCGCAACGTGCTGCGGCTTGCGCTTTTCGAGTTGTTCCATGATAATAGTGGCGTTCCGCCAAAGGCCGCGGTCAACGAAGCCGTCGAACTTGCCAAGACGTACGGCAGCGCCAGCGCTCCCCGCTTCGTCAACGGTGTGCTCGGGAGCATCGCCGCTGCGCGACTGAGCGAAGCGTGACGCGCCAAGCACGGGATGCAAGTGAGGTGGCGCCCGCGGCTACGGTGAGCCCGTGCGAGGAGCGGGTTGACGAGGTGGAAAACTGGAGAAGCCGGAGGAGCGCTGAGGATGGTTGCATCGGTCTACGAGCGTGTCCGCAAAGTGATCGCGGAGCAGCTCGGTGTAGACGAAGCACAGGTGACGCCGGAAGCATCGTTTCAGGATGACTTGAACGCGGACTCGCTGGATCTCGTCGATCTCATTATGTCGTTGGAAGAGCACTTCAACTTGGAGATCTCCGACGAAGAGGCGGAGAAGATCCGCACGGTGCAGGATGCCGTGGAGTACATCGAGGAGCGCCTCGGCTGACGGCGCGCGCCCGGCCGTCCGCCACTTCCTCCTCGTTCGTCCTGCCGCGCCGTGTGCCGGCGTGGTGCTGACGCACGGCGGGAGCGCTATGGAGGCTCCGTCTCTAGGGCGTCGGCGGGCAGCGGGGCCGGGCGGTCCCGGGCCTGGAGTCTCGGTCCGTGGCGGCATCTGACGACCAGTCCCCAGACGGGTTGCCGCCATCGGCGGCCGACAACGGCCAGCCAGCCGCGCCCGTCGCCACGGCCAGCGCTCCGGGCGACGTAGCCGCGCCGGCCGAGCACGTCGAGGAGCACCGTCTGACGCTCATCGAGCACCTCGGCGAGCTGCGCACACGCCTCGTCCGCGCGCTGCTGGCGGTGGCGGTCTGCACGGCGGTGTCGTTCGTCTTCACGCGCCAGCTTCTTGAGGTGCTGGCCTACCCGCTCGGCGAGTTCCGCAGCCAGCTCATCTCGGTCGAGATGGCCGAGTTCTTTGGCGCCTACATGCGCGTGGCGCTCACGGCCGGCATCGTCCTGGCCATGCCGGTGATCATCTACCAGGTCGTGGCCTTCGTCACGCCGGGGCTGACGCGGCGAGAGCGCCGCTTGCTGTTCACGTGGATGCCCTTCGTCACCGTGTCGTTCGTCATCGGGGTGGTCTTCGGCTTTTACGTCGTCCTGCCCCCGGCCGTGCGCTTCCTGCTGCTCTTCGGCGCCGAGACGGTGACGGTGATGGTGCGCATCAGCAACTATGTCTCGTTCGTCACCACGCTCCTGCTCTGGATCGGCGTCATCTTCGAGCTGCCGGTCATTCTGGCCCTCCTGGCGCGCCTCGGGGTCGTCGACCACCGGCGGCTGGCCTCGTGGCGCAAGTACGCCGTCTTGCTCTCCTTCGTCGTCGCCGCGCTGGTCACGCCCACGCCGGACCCGGTCAACCAGAGCATCGTCGCCCTGCCCATGATCGCGCTCTACGAGGTCGGCGTGCAGCTCGCGCGCTGGATGTAGCTCGGCGCGCGCCGGCAGTGCTATAGTGGGCGCGCACCAAGCACCCCACGGAAAGGAGGCACTTGTGGCCGGGACAATCCTCGTCTTCGACCCTACGGCTCCGCCTCAGCGCGAGACGCAGGTCCACGCTCGCCGGCTCGACAGCCTGGCGGGCAAGGTCGTCGGCTTCATCGACAACAACAAGCCCAACTTCGCCCAGCTCGTCGATGACCTGAGCGAGCTGCTGGTGACGCGCTACGGCGTGCGCGCGGTCCTGAAGCGCGACAAGCGCGGCCCGGCCATGCCCGCGCCTAGCGCCGTCGTCGAGGAGCTGGCCGCGCAGTGCGACGTCGTCATCACTGGCTCGGGCGATTGAGGCTCGTGCACCTCGTGGAGTGTCCACGACGGCGTCGAGGTCTCGAAGCGCGGCCCGGTCGCGCTGACGATATGCTCGCGCGAGTTCGTAGGCTTGGGCCGCCTCCAGGCCCGGGCCCTCGGCCATCCCGACCTGCCCATCGCGGTCGTCCCGCATCCCTTCGGCAGCCGGACACGCGCGGAGGTGCGGCAGCTCGCCGAGCAGTGCGTCGAGGAGGTCGCGCGGCTCGTCGGTGAGGCCGTCCCGCAGCCCGCGCCGGGCTGACACCGCCGATGGCTTCCGAGCTCCTCCAGCCGCTCGTGCCGGTGGCCGACGACGCCGAGGCGGTCAACGACCTCTATCTGGCACGCCGCTGGGGCGACGGCCTACCCGTGATCCCGCCGACGCCGGAGCGCGTGCGCCGGATGCTGCGTTTCACCGACTACCGCCCCGACGACTGCATCGCCACAGTGGCCCCAGCCTTCGGCGCGGCCACTGTCGAGCGCATCGCCATCAACGCCGTCCTAGCCGGCTGCCATCCCAGCTACCTGCCGGTGCTCGTCGCCGCCGTCCGCGCGGTGGCGGAGCCGGCCTTCAACCTCCAGGCGGTCCAGGCCACCACGAATCCGGTGGCCGTCTTCATGCTGCTCAACGGCCCGGTCGCCCAGCAGCTCGAGGTGAACGGGGGCTATAACTGCCTCGGCCAGGGCCGGCGGGCCAACGCGACGCTCGGCCGCGCCCTCCGGCTCATCTTGCAGAACGTCGGCGGGGCGCTGCCGGGCGAGATGGACCGCGCGACGCACGGCCAGCCGGGCAAGTACACGTTCTGCTGTGCCGAGAACGAGACCGCCACCCCGTGGGAGCCGCTGCACGTCGAGCGCGGCTTCCCGGTCGCCACCAGCACCGTGACGGTGATCGGCGCGTCGGGCACGCTGAACATGATCGAGCACACGGGCGACGCCGATGACCTGCTGCGGGTGATGGCCGACACCCTGGCCTTTCCGATGAGCAACGAGTACCTGTTCGGCGGCGAGCCGGCCATCCTGCTGGGGCCGGAGCACGCGGAGATCTTGGCCCGCGCCGGGCTGAGCAAGGCTGCGGTCAAGCGGCGGCTGTGGGAAGGCTCGCGCCTGCCCGGCCGGCGCTTCTCGCACGCCTTTCTGTACCGCATGATCGCCCACCGCCGCACCGACGTGCCGAGGCCCATCGGCGAGGACACGCTCATCCCCATTGCGCCACGAGCGGAGGACATGACCATCGTCGTCGCTGGCGGGCCGAGCATCCACTCGGTCTACCTGCCGACCTTCGGCGACACGCGCGCGGTGACGCACGCTATCGCGGATGCGCGCGGCGCGCCGATCGCGCGCTTTGGCATCGCCTACCGCTGATGAGGAGACACAGCATGACGTCCGAGGACATCGCCCGCGAGCTGGCCGCCGAGGCCGACCTGGCGCTGAGCGTCGAGGCGTTGGCTCGGCTGGCAGCGCAGATCGGCGGGCTGCGCGCCAGCGTGGCCAAGCTAGCGGCGCTCGACCTCGCCGAGCGCGAGCCGGCCGTGACGTTCACGGCCCTGGAGGACGCCGATGCCTGATACGGACCTCTGCTGGTGGTCAGCAACCGAGCTGGCGCAGGCCGTCCGCCGGCGGCACGTCTCGCCAGTCGAGGTGGTCGACCTGCTGCTGCGCCGGATCGAGCGGCTCAACCCGCGGCTCAACGCCTTCCTCCTCGTCACCGCCGACCTGGCACGCGAGCAGGCGCGCGAGGCCGAGCGCGCGCTGGCCGCCGGCGACGAGGTCGGCCCTCTCCACGGCGTGCCTCTGGCGTACAAGGACCTCTACGCCACGGCCGGTATCCGCACGACGGCCGGCAGCCTCATCCTGCGCGACTGGGTGCCGAGCGAGGACGCGGCGGCCATCGCGCGACTACGCGCAGCCGGAGCGATCTGCCTCGGCAAGCTGAACACCGTCGAGTTCGCTTACGGAGCGACCGGGGCGAACCCGCACTACGGGAACTGCCACAACCCGTGGGACACGGCGCGCATGCCCGGCGGCAGCTCCAGCGGCGCCGGCGCGGCGGTCTCCACCGGCCTGTGCTATGGCGCGCTCGGCAGTGACACCGGCGGCTCGATCCGCATCCCGGCGGCCTTCTGCGGCATCGTCGGCATCAAGCCGACGTACGGGCGTGTCAGCCGCGTCGGCGTCGTGACGCTCGCCTGGTCCATGGACCACGTCGGCCCGCTGGCGCGCACCGTCGCCGATGCCGCGCTCCTGCTCCAGGCGATCGCCGGGCACGACCCGCGCGACCCGGCGAGCAGCCGCCGCGCCGTGCCGGAGTACCGCGCCGCGCTCGACCAAGGCGTCCGCGGGCTGCGCGTCGGCGTCGTGCGCCGCCACTTCTTTGACCGCCTCGACCCGGCGGTGGCCGCGGCCTGCCAGCACGCGCTGGAGACCTTCCGCGGCCTGGGCGCGACGGTGGTGGAGGTGGACATCCCCCACCTGCGGGAGGCCGGCCCCATCTCCACGGCGATGATCTTCGCCGAGGCCTCGTCCTACCACGAGCGCTGGTTCCCGGCGCGCGCCGCCGAGTACAGCGCCGAGGTGCGCGAGCGCCTCCTGCTCGGCCGGACCATCAGCGCGCTCGACTACCTGCGCGCACAGCGGGCGCGGCGACTGCTGATCGAGGAGTTTCGCGCGGCGCTTAGCCAAGCCGATGTCCTGGCGGCCCCGACGGTGGCCTTCCCGCCACCGCGCTTCGACGAGCCAACGGTGGATGTGGGCAGCCGGCGCGAGGACACGGCGCTGGCCGTCGTGCAGCTCACGCGGCCGCACAACGTCGCCGGCCTGCCGACGCTGGCCCTGCCGGTCGGCTTCACGCCCGGTGGCCTGCCCGTCGGCATGCAGCTTGCCGGCCGGCCGTGGGAGGAGGCAACGGTCCTGCGCGTGGGCCAGGCCTACGAGCAGGCCACCGACTGGCACCGCCGCCGGCCGCCGGTGTAGTCTCCTGGCCAGCATCTGGCATGCTGACACCGATCCCACCAGAGCGCTACCGGTATTATCGTATTGTCGTATTGTCGTATCGGCGATGGCATCACGCGTGCCGCGCTCAGAAGAGGGGCGTGCGGAGGGGCAAAGCCCTGCTGCGAATCATCCCGGGGCGGGGCACATTGTGCCGCCAGCGATGGGAAACTGTGTCAGGAGACGGGATACAAGCGGTCAATGCGCAGCAGGACGAGCAGCCGCTGCTCGCGGACCATGGCCTCGTCGTACTCCTGCCAGTTCGGGTGCGGCCCGCCGGTCGCGCGCTCGTAGTAGCGCCGTAGGTCGGCGGCGAGGCTCGGACCCTGGTCATAGACCTCCACCAGCCCCTCAGCGACGACGTACTGCCACCAGTTCTCGCCGCTGACGAGCAGCGAGGCGCGCCGGTCGCGGCGCAGGTTGTGCGTCTTGGCCCGCTGGCGAGTCGTCGAGATCATCAGCCGGCCGTCGTCGTCCACCCCGTAGACCACCTTCGAGAGCTGCGGGCGGCCGTCGCGCATGAACGTCGCCAACACGCCACGGTGGTTCTCCGCGACGTACGCGCGGGCCGCGGCCTCGTTCATCGATCCTCTCCTGCGTCGAGACTAGCCCTGGCGGCCGGCCGCACAGCACGGCCGCGGGG
>JACQUS010000025.1 GCA_016210125.1 Chloroflexota bacterium
CGAGGTGCCGACGCAGTCGTTGTCGAAGTCCACCAGGCTGGTGACGGAGACGCTGTGGTCGATATACTGCGCGAACTTGACCGTGGCCAGCACCGTGTCGCCGTCGTAGGCAGCGATGAGCGCGTGGGGGATGGTGCCAAGGCCCTCGCTGCCCCACCACTCGCCCTGCTCGTCGGTCGAGACGCCCTTGGCCCCGCCGATGAACGCTGCGTAACCGCTGCTGGCCTGCAGCTCGTGGCCCTGGTGGCGCGCGCCGAACATCATGATCGGCTTCCCGTTGGCCGCCTCGACGACCTCGCGCGTGTTGGTCGCCACCTTGGTGCCGTCGGTCAGCGCACCGAGATAGAGCGTCTCCAGGTGGGCGACGGTCTGGTAGTCGCCCTCGATCAGCATGACCGTCTCGTTGGCCTGCGCCGCCTCGCCGTCGTGCAGTGTAGAGACCTCAAGGTCGAGGAAGCAGCTCATCCAAAGCCGGTCGAGGGCCTGGCTCACCTCGAAAAGGCGCTTGCCGACCTCCGCGTACTGCTGCCAGGTCACGTCGGCCTTGTGCAGCCAGAGGCGATAGGCCTGGCGCTCCAGGCCGAGGAACTGCTCGAAGAGTTGGGCGGCGCGCTGCGGGTCGCGGTAGTAGCCGCAGCCGGCGTGGAGGATGGCCAGCGTCTGGTCGGTGCCGACGACGGTCACGAGCGGCGCGCGCTGGAAGACCTGCATGGTCACCCGCGCGTGGTGCCGGTCGGCCTCCAGGATGTACTTCGAGCGATTGAAGTAGACGTCGGTTTTGTAGCCAGCGCGAATCTTCTCGACCGGCAGGCGAAAGACGTGCGGCCGCAGCCGCTGGTGGACGACGGTCATCGGCGCCTGTGCTCCCACACATCGGGATTGACGATGCCCTGCGGCCGCTCGCCGCGCAGGGCCGCCAGCACCGTCTGCACGCCGACAAAGGCCATGCGCTCGATGGCCTCCTTGGTGATGCCAGCGATGTGCGGCGAGAGCACGACGTTGTCGAGCGCGCCGAAGCCGCCGTGGCGCAGGGGCTCCTCCTCGAACACGTCGAGGGCCGCGCCGGCGATGCGCCGCATCTGGAGCGCCGCGACGAGCGCATCCTCGTCGACGATGCCGCCGCGGGCGGTGTTGACGAGGTAGGCCGTCGGCTTCATGAGGGCCAGGGCGGCGTGGCCGATGAGGTGGTGCGTCGTGGCGTCGAGCGGCGCGTGGAGGGTCACGATGTCGGCCGTGCGGAGAAGCTCATCCAGCGGCACATAGCGGACGCCGTGCTGCGCGGCGAAGTCGTCGTAGCGCACGGGATCGGTGGCGATGACGGCCATGCCGAAGGCGCGCGCGCGGACGGCGACCTGCTTGCCGATGTTGCCCAGGCCGACGACGCCCAGCGTCTTGTCGGCGAGCTCGGTGCCGACGATGCGCTGCCAGCGGCCGGCGACTAGGCTGTTGTGCAGGGCCACGCCGTGGCGCAGCAGCGCCCACATGAGGCCCATAGCGTGCTCGGCTACGGAGATGGCGTTGCTGCCCGGCGCATTGGTGACGAGGATGCCCAGCGCGGTGGCCGCTTCGACGTCCACGGCGTCGTAGCCGACGCCGGTGCGGGCGATGACCTTCAGGCGCGGGGCGGCGCTCAGCACGCGAGCCGTAAACGGATCGATGCCGGCGACGACGGCGTCGCAGTCGCCGACGAGCCGGCCGAGCTCGTCCTCGGGGACTACCCGGTGCCCGTCGGGAACGACCAGGGCGCAGCCGACCGCGCGCAGGAGCGCCATCGCCGGCGGGCAGTCGCGGCAGTTCAGCGACGTCACTAGGATCTGCAGGATCCGCGCGCTCACGCCCCGTCCTCCGGCGCGAAGATGTAGCCGCCGACGGCGGCTTCGACGAGGCGCACCGGCAGGTCGAAGTCGGGCCTGGCGCCCGGGCGCAGCCGCCCGGTGACCCGCAGGCCCTCGTCGAGGGCGACGATGGCCACGTCGTAGGGGGCCTCCGCCGCGAGGGCCGCCGGCGGCATGTAGATCGTCGTCCAGGAGACGATGCGCCCGCGGCCGCTCAGGCCGGCCGGCTCCAGCCGGTCGCCGCCGCAGCGCCGGCAGACGAAGGCCGGCTGCGCCGCGAGGGCCGCGCAGTCGGCGCAGCGCAGCGCGGGGAAGTCCATCGTCTCTCCTCTCATCATAGCGAACGGCGCGCGCCGTGTGACTCAGGGCCGACGCCGCAGGATATGGACCGTCGCCACGGCGCCGGTGCCGCCGAGATTGTGCGCCAGGCCGAACTGGGCATCGGGCACCTGATTGGGGTGCTCGCCGCGGAGCTGGCGCACGACCTCGTAGACCTGGCCGAGGCCGGTGGCGCCGACTGGGTGGCCCTTCGAGAGCAGGCCGCCGCTGGGGTTGACGGGGATACGGCCGCCGGTGGCCGTCCAGCCTTCGGCCACGGCGCGGCCGCCCTGGCCCTTGGCGAAGAAGCCTAGGTCCTCGCTGTCGACGATCTCGGCGATGCTGAAGCAGTCGTGCAGCTCGACGACGTCGACGTCGGCGCGCTCGATGCCAGCCTGGGCGAAGGCCTCGTCAGCGGCGTCGCGGGTGGCACCGAAGCTCGTGAGGTCGTCGAGCGCGCACATAGCCGCCGCGCCGAGCGCGTGGCCGCTGCCCACGATGTCGACCGGCCGGTCAGTGAACTCGTGCGCGCGGTCGGCAGCGCAGAGCACGACGGCGGCGGCCCCGTCACTGATCGGGCAGCAGTCGTACAGGCGCAGCGGGTCGGCGACGAGCCGCGAGCCGACCACCTCGGCCACGCTGACCTCTTTCTTGAACTGCGCCACGTCATTGCGCACGCTGTTGTGGTGGTTCTTGACCGAGACCAAGGCGATCTGCTCGCGCGTGGTGCCGTAGTCGTGCATGTGGCGGCGGGCGACAAGGGCGAAGGCGCCGGGGAAGGTAAGGCCGGCGCGCACCTCGGTCTCGAGGTCGGCGGCGGCGGCGAGCGCGGCGGTGACCTCGGGCGTCGACGCGGAGGTCATCTTTTCGACGCCGGCGACGAGCACCACGTCGTAGACGCCCGTGGCCACCAGCAGGTAGCCGTGGCGCAGGGCGATGCCGGCCGAGGCGCATGCGCCCTCTATTTTTGTGCAGGGGATACGGCGCAGGCCAAGGGCGTTGGCGATGAGCGGGGCCAGCGTGTTCTGGCCGACGAGCACATCGGCGGCGTAGTTGCCGAGGTAGAAGGCCTGGGCCAGCTCGCGGGGCACGTTGGCGTCGGCCAGGGCGGCGCGACAGGCGCGCACGGCCAGCTCGCGGATGCTGATCTCGGTGAGCCTGCCGAAGGGCGTCGAGCCGATGCCGATGATCGAGACGCCGCGCATGCTTCGCCTCCTCGACGGAGCGCCCGCTCCCCAGGCGTCATTGCTCACGTCGGCGTCGCCGCGGCGCGCAGGCTGGGCACGATGCGCTCGGCGAGCACCTGCAGGCTGCGCTCGACGGTGGCCGCGGGCATGCCCGTCCAGCCGACACGGAAGACGACGTTCGGCAAGCCAACCTCCTGGCGATAGCGTAGCAGAGCCTGGCGGACATCGTTTGGGTCGCCGAGCAGCACGCGGCCGTCGGCCAGCAGCTCGTCCACGCCGACCTCAGTCTGGCCGGAGCCGATGACGTCGCGGAAGAGGCCCCAGCGCCCAAACTGCTGGTAGTAGCTGGCCAGGAAGGGCGTGGCCTCGCGCAGCGCGGTCGCGCGGTCGGCGGCGACATGCAGATGGCGGAAGAGGATGGCGCGCTCGGATACCGACTGGCCGCGCTCGGACAGGGCGGCGCGGTAGGCCGCGGCGAGGGCGCGCAGGTCGGCGGCCGGCGTGTGGGCGCTGGTGAACCACGGGTAGCCGAGGCGGACGGCGCGCCGCACCGCGGCGGCGCTGCTGGCGCCGAGCCAGAGCGGCGGGTGCGGCCGCTGGACGGGCCGATTGCGCGGGCGGAGGCCCTCGACGCGGAAGTGGCGGCCGGCGAAGGTGACCTCGTCCTGCGTCCAGAGCTGGGTGAGCAGGGCCAGCCCCTCGGTGAAGCGGCCGACGCGGTCGCGCACGTCGACGCCGAACGCTGCAAACTCGGCGGCGCGCCAGCCCATCGCCAGGGTGAGCATGGCGCGGCCGTCGCTGAGGGCATCGAGCGTTGCGACCTGCTCGGCCAGCTCGAGGGGATTGTGCAAGGGCAGCAGGACGATGGCCCCGAGGCCGAGCGGGCCGGCCTCGGCGGCGAAGCGCGCCAGCGCGATGAGGTTCTGGAACCAGGGCTCGGGGTAGCTAAGATAGTGCTCACCGAGCCAGATGCTGTCGAAGCCGAGCTCGCGCGCGGCGCGGACGAGCGCCAGGCGCTCGGCGAACTGCGCGGCCGGCGAGCGGGCCGGGTCCCAGGCCGCCGAAAGGCCAACGCCGACGTGCACGGCCGCGTCCCCACGTCGCAGAATACCTGAAGCGCTGCTCATCGGCGGCGCCGCGCTCGACGCGGCGCCGGTTATAAGGGCAATGCTGTGGGGGAGAGTATAGCGCACGTGGCGGGGCCAGGCGCGGCGACGGGTGGTACACTCGTGATGCGTGCAGCCCAAGCGGAGCGTAGCGGATGAACAAGACCGTCTCGATTCGTGAGGCGCGCCGGAACCTCGAGCGGCTGATCGAGGAGGTGCGCGACCGCGGCCAGCGGGTCACCATCGAGCGCTCCGGAGAGCCGATGGCGGTCGTCATCGGCATCGCGGAGTGGGAGAACATCCGCGAGACACTAGCCGAGCTGGACGACCCCGAGTATCTCGCGTCCATCGAGGAGGCGCGCCGCGAGATCGCGCGGGGAGAGACGCTCACCTTGGAGGAGCTGCGAGCCGAGGCGGCCGAACACAGGCATGTCGGCTAGGCGCTTCCGCGTCGTCATTGCCACGCGCTTCGGCAAGGACTTCCGGCGGCTTCATCCCGAGGTGCAAGAGCGCGTGCTCGACGCCTTGGCGAGCCTCGAACAGGACCCCTATCGCGGCGAGCGGGTTGTTGCCAAAGAGACGGGTACCTGGCGGCTGCGCGTCGGCGACTGGCGTATCCGCTACGACATCGAGGGCGACGAGGTGCACATCCTACGCGTGCGGCACCGGCGTGAGGTATACCGGGAGGACTGAGGAGCGACGTATGGGGCGGCCTCTGGACGGGCTGCGGATCCTGGCGGCGGAGCAGGTGCAGGCCGGGCCATTCGGCTCGATGCTGCTGGCCGACCTCGGCGCCGAGGTCGTCAAGGTCGAGCGGCCGGGCGTCGGCGAGCTGGCGCGCGGGGTGAACCGCTTCCCGCTCGGCCCGGCCGGCGAGCCGGTGCCGTTCACCATCGTGCGCCTCAACCGCAACAAGAAGAGCATCACCCTCGACCTGAAGCACGAGCGCGGCAAGGAGGTCTTCCGCCAGCTCGCCACGGTGGCCGACGCGGTATGGGAGAACTTCGCGCCGGGCACCATGGACGCTATGGGCCTTGGCTGGGCGCACCTGCACGAGATCAACCCGGCGCTGGTCTACG
>JACQUS010000380.1 GCA_016210125.1 Chloroflexota bacterium
GCCAAGACGACCTGCGCGCCGCGGTCGAGCGCCTCGACCAGCGGCTCGACGCCCATCATGGCCACGACGCGGCTGGAGGCGTCGACATCGGCCGGCGTGAGCGGGCTCGGCGCGCCCAGGTCGGCGATGACCTCGCGCTCGGCGCGCTGGCGGAGATAGCCACGGTCGACCTCGGCGTAGATGCGCGCCACGGTGAATGGCGGCAGGCCCTCCTCGGCGGCGATCTCGCGGACCAGGTCGGCGTAGAGATCGACAGCGCGGTTGGTGCCCGCCCCGCCGCAGGAGCCGACGACCATCGGCACGTCGAGCTGCCGGCTCGCCAGCAGCATCAGCCGCAGGTCGTGCTTCTCCCACTCGGGTGGGTTGTACGGCTCGTCGGAGCCGAGGTAGAACGGGCCGATGTCACCGCTGCCGGCGTCGGCGCAGATAGCGCCCGGCCGGCGCGCCACGCCGTCCCAGAACGACTCCTCGTGAAAGGGCGTCAGGCCGAGGCTGCCCGAGGCGCATAGCACCGTCAGCTCGCGCACGCTCGTCCTCCGCGCTCTCGTGTCGGCCGCATTGTAGCCGACTGGGGAGGGGCTGCACACCGCCCTTGACGGGCGGGCGGCGTTCGGCTACGCTGCGCGCGTGGCGTTCGATTGTATGCATTCGACAGTCGCGCCAAGAGGAGGCCATGGCCCGCCCGTACATCCCCAAGCTTGACACCGCCGCCCTGCCTTGGACCGTCGGCGCCGAGCGCCAGCGCCGCCTCACCGCCGCCTGGGTGCACCACGGCCCGGAATGGCCGCAGCAGAAGTGGTTCTTCAAGGAGCTCAGCAGCGACGACGAGACCGGCGCCGCGACCATGCTCTTCAGCCACTCGGCCGGCCTCGTGTACCCGACCGCCGGCTACCACCCGAGCTTCGAGGAGGCCTTCTTTATCGACGGCGAGATCAAGGCCTACGAGGACTCGCCCGACGTGCCCAACGTGTACAAGGCCGGCTACTACTTCTTCCGCCCGCCCGGCTGGGTGCACGACAGCGAGATCGGCGCCGAGCGCAACACGCTCATCCTGCGCATGACCAGCGCTCACGACTCGCGCCCGGCCACCGAGTGGGCGAAGATCGGCCGCAACGCCCTGCTGCCCATCGAACAGGCTGTGGAGCCGCGCGGCTACATCCGCTGCCTGAACACCAACGACCTACCGTGGCTGCCGGCCTATCAGTTCGTCGCCGTGCACCGCTGGGGTCTCGACCTCACCTACGCGCCACACCACCGCCTGTGGTTCCGGCTGCTCAGCAAGGACGCGCACACCGGCGCGGCCACCCTGCTGGCGCGGCTCGACGAGCACTTCCTGCTGCCGACCGCCGGCCGCTACACGGTATCGCAGGAGCTGTACGTCGTCTCCGGCGAGCTGCGCGTCGGCGACCACGCGCTGACCACCGGCTGCTACGTCTACCGGCCGGCCGGCTACGTCGAGGGGCCGATCGAGGCTGTGGCCGACAGCGTCGTCTTCTGCCGCTACGGCGGCGGCGTCCGGCGCGAGGACGCGCGGCTCCAGGACGTAGATCGCGAGCTGCCCTGGTGAGCCTTGCGGCATAGCGGCCGCACGGGCGAACCGTGTTTCCGCCCATCGGGACGAATACGAGAGTCACCCGACGGGGCCGATCGTCGGTAGCATCGGACGCCAAGCGGTGGGATGTGCGGAGTGGGCGATGCGCCGAGGTGCACCGACGGGAGGATGAAAAGGGGCGCGGAGAGGACCTAACCCCCCGGCCCCCTTCCCGGCGCGGGAAGGGGGAGTCCAGAGGTCGCCTTAGGCGACCTCTGGGAGTTTCTCTCGGGGTGGGCTGGGGCAGCCGGCCGGCGGTCTATTTTCAACGTAGAAGGAAGCGACGATGAAGCGCGTCGGCGTCGACATCGGCGGGACGTTCACCGACGTCGTCGTCCTCGACGAGGACAGCGGCGCCATCGACGTGGTCAAGACGCCCTCGACGCCCGAGAGCGTCGCCGACGCGCCCATCGCCGGCCTCGACGAGGCCTTGCGCACCTTCGGGCTCGACCCACGCGACCTGCGCTTCGTCGCCCACGGCTGCACCATCGGCAGCAACACGGTCATCGAGCGCCGCGGCGCGAAGACCGCGCTCATCACCACCAAGGGCTTCCGCGACGTGCTGGAGCTGGGCCGCGTCGCGCGGCCGGCCGACCTGCTCTACGACGTCTTCCACACCAAGGCCGAGGTCTTGGCCCCGCGCTACCTGCGGCGCGAGATCGCCGAGCGCGTCGACTACTGCGGCCAGGTGCTGCGCGGAGTCGACGACGACGAGGTGCGCACCATCCTCGACGACTTCGCGCACGAGGGCGTCGAGGCCGTGGCCGTGTGCCTGCTCTTCTCGTACCTCAACCCCGAGCACGAGCGGCGCGTGGGTCGCGTCATCGCCGAGCGCTGCTCTGACCTCCACGTCACGCTCTCCAGCGCCATCTCGCCGCTCTACGGCGAGTACGAGCGCACCAGCACGGCCGTCGTCAACTCGTACATCGGCCCGGCCTTCCAGCGCTACCTGGCAGCGCTCGACGGCTACGTGGAGCGCGAGCTGCGCACGCGGCTGTATCTCATGCAGTCCAACGGTGGGCTGCTCGGCGCGCGCGACGCCGTGGCGCAGCCGGTGCGCGTGCTGGAGTCCGGCCCGACGGCCGGGGTCGTCGCCGCGGCGCACCTCGGCCGGCTGATCGACCTGCCGAACGTCATCTCCTTCGACATGGGTGGCACGACGGCCAAGGCCGGGCTCAGCGTCGGTGGCGAGGGCGTCGAGACGTCCGAGTACGAGGTCGGCGGCGTGCTGGCGGTGCCCGGCGCCGGGCACCTGCACGGCCGCGGCACGGGCTTCCCGATCAGCCTGCCGGCGGTCGAGGTCAGCGAGGTCGGCTCAGGCGGCGGCAGCATCGGCTGGGTCGACGCCGGCGGGGCCTTCCGCGTTGGGCCGCGCAGCCAGGGTGCGCGGCCCGGCCCGGCCTGCTACGGCCTCGGCGGCGACGAGCCAACGGTCACCGACGCCCAGGTCGTCCTGGGCGTCATCAATCCGGCCAACTTCCTCGGCGGCCGCATGCGCCTGCTGCCAGAGCTGAGCGCGCGGGCCATCGAGGACCGGCTGGCCCGGCCGCTCGGCCTCTCGCTGCGCGACGCGGCCCGCGGCGTCGTCGAGATCGCCAACGCGACGATGGCCCAGGCCATCCGCCTCGTGTCCATCAACAAGGGCCACGACCCGCGCGAGTTCGCCCTGCTGGCCTTCGGCGGCGCCGGGCCGATGCACGCCTGCGAGATCGCCCAGGACCTGGAGATCCCCTGGGTGGTCGTGCCGCGCTATCCGGGCCTGCACTCGGCGCTCGGCCTGGTGATCAGCGACATCGTTCATGACTTCCTCCAGGCCTACCCGCACCGGCAGATGGATGGCGCGACGATCACCGCCGCCTACCGCCAGCTCGAGGCGCGCGCCCAGGAGGTCCTGGACGCCGACCGCGTGCCGCCGCCTGCCCGCCTGCTCCTGCGCACCGCCGACCTGCGCTACCGCGGCCAGAGCTACTCGGTCAACGTCCCGGCCGCCGCCGGCACGCTGGCCGAGCGCGAGCTGGCCGACCTAGTGGCCACGTTCCACGCCAAGCACGAGGCGCTGTACACCTTCCGCTCGACTGACGAGCAAGCCGAGCTGGTCAACCTGCGGCTGCGCGCCGTGGGCACCATCCAGCGCCCGGAGCAGCGCGCGGCGCGCGGGGGCAGCCCGTCGCCGGAGGCGGCGCTGGCCGGGCGGCGGCCGGTCTTCTTTCGCGCCGCCGGCGGCTACGTCGACGCGCCGGTCTACGACCGCGCGCGCCTCCGGCCGGGCAACGTCGTCGCCGGGCCGGCCGTCATCGAGCAGCTCGACTCGACGGCCGCGCTCCCGCCAGAGACCGTTGGCCGCGTGGACGGCTACCTGAACATCATCATCGGGAAGGAGCCTTGGGATGGAGGGCGCTGATGCTCGTCGAGCGCGGGGATGAGCTCGTTGAGCAGATCGTCATCGGGAAGGCGTCATCGGAAAGGAGCCTTGGGATGCTGGGCGCTGATGCGGCGGGTGGAACATCCCGCCAGAGTCACGAGCCGAAGCTCGACCCCATCACGCTCGAGGTCATCAGGAACGCCCTGCTGACGGTCACCAGCGAGATGAAGAACGTCGTCGTGCGCACGGCCGTGTCGCCGCTGTGGAAGGACGCCGGCGATGTCTCCTGCGGCATCTTGACCGCCGCGGCCGAGCTGGTCGCGCAGGGCCGCGGCGACATCCCCGTGCACATGGCCACGATGCCCTTCTCGATGCGCGGCATCCTGGAGCGCATCCCGCTGGTAGAGATCGAGGAGGGTGACGCGCTCATCCAGAACGACCCCTACTCGGGCGGCAACACGCACCTGCCGGACTTCCTCATCGCCGTGCCGGTCTTCGTCGGTGGCGAGATCATCGCCTTCAGCGCCATCCGCGGCCACTGGACCGATGTCTATTCGGCGACGGCGCGCGAGATCTACGAGGAGGGGCTGACCGTCCCGCCGATCAAGCTCTACCGGTGCGGCGCGCTGAATCGCGACCTGGTCGACGTGATCATGGCCAATAGCCGCAAGCCCGAGGACCGGCTGGGCGACCTTAGCTCGCAGTACGCCGGCTGCGCGGTCGGCGCGCTGCGGATCAAGGCCATCGTCGACAAGTACGGCCCCGACATCGTCAAGCAGGCCATGGCCGGGATCATCACCCACTCGGAGCGGCTGACGCGCGCCGAGATCGCTAAGATGCCCGACGGCGTCTACGGCTTCACCGACTATCTCGACAACAACGGCGTCGAGGACCGGCCGATCAAGATTCAGGCGACCGTGACCGTCGAGGGCGACGGCATTACCATCGACTTCAGCGGCACGGACCCGCAGACCAGCGCGGGGATCAACAACACCTACGCCGCGTCAGCCTCGGCGGCCTACTTCGTCGTCAAGTGCGTCACCGATCCGTGGAACCCGGTCAACTCGGGCTGCTTCCGGCCGGTGCGGGTGATCGCCCCGGAGGGCTCGCTGGTCAACTGCCGGCGCCCGGCGCCCATGGCCGCTTATCACGAGACGCAGGTGCGCATCTGCGACGCGCTCTTCGGCGCCTTCGCCCAGGCGGTGCCCGAGCGCGTGCCGGCGGCCGGCTACGGCTCGCAGGGCGGCCTGGTCATCATCTCCGGCGTCGATCCGCGGCCGGAGCGCGCCGGCGAGCGCTTCATCCTGTACGAGGTCTCCGGCGGGCCGAGCGGGGCCACGGCGCGCAAGGACGGGCTGCACGGCACGCGCGTCGGCACGGGCAACACTGGCAACATCCCGGTTGAGTCGGTTGAGACGCACAATCCGCTGATGGTCGAGGCCTACGAGATCGTGCCCGATACCGGCGGCGCCGGCAAGCACCGCGGCGGCTGTGCCGTCCGGCGCGTCTATCGCGTGCTGTCGCCCGAGGCGACCGTGGCGACGATCTACGAGCGGGCGACATTCCAGCCCTACGGCCTCTTCGGCGGCCAGCCCGCTGTTCTGGCGGCCGTCGTGCAAAACCCCGGCGCTGGCGGCGAGCGGGCCGTCGCGCCGAAATCGCGGCCCTTCCAGGTGCCGGCCGGCGACGTCATCCTCGTGCAGACGGCCGGCGCCGGCGGCTACGGCGACCCGCTGGCGCGCGACCCCGAGCTGGTGCGCGCCGACATACGCGACGGCCTGGTCAGCCGCACGGCCGCGGAGCGCGACTACGGCGTCGTGCTCGACCCGCAGAGCCTGGCCGTGGAGCGAGAGGCCACCGCGCGGCTGCGCGGTCAATCACCCGGCCAGCCGTAGGCGGCGCGCGCCTTCTCGTGCGTCACCAGGCCGGCGGCCACGTCGCGCTGGACGGCTTGCCGGTCGCGCTCGGCCGCCGGGCCGTGGCCGCCGCCGCCGGGCGACTCCAGCTCTAGCAGGTCGCCCGGCTGCATCAGGAACGTCTCCTTGCCCAGCAGCGTCCGGCCGTTCCAAGCGACGCGCCCGGTGCGCCCCGGTAGCCCGCCGGCCACGCCGCGCGCCGGGTGGCGCAGCCGCTCGGTGCGCAGCAGGACGAAGACCGGCTCGCGTGCTGTGCAGCGGAGGTGGAACGACTGCCCCGGCCCGCCGCGAAAGCGCCCCGGCCCGCCCGAGTCGCTCACGTACTCGCTCTGCTCGACGACGAAGGGGTTCTCGCTCTCGAAGATCTCGACCTTCGTGCTGACGACCGGCGCCGGGAATCCCAGGATCAGTCCGTCGGCGTGCGGGCGCGCGCCGAGGCCGCCGTTGAGGAAGATCATATCCACGAAGCGGCGGCCAAACTGGTTGGTCCCGCTGACGACAATCGGCCACACGGGCGCCGCGGCCTCGCTGAGCACGCGGTCGGGCACGGCAGAGGACAGCGCCTGGAAGATCGCCGAGGCGGCGAACTGCACGACCAGCGTACGCGCGCCGACGGCCGTGGGCCGCTGCACGTTGACCAGGCAGCCCTCCGGCGCGACGACAGCCAACGGGCGCAGCGTGCCATGGTTGACGTGCGTGCCCGGCCGGCAGATAGTCACCAGCGTGTACATGCTCTCGGCCGAGACGTAGTTCAGGCCGCAGTTGAGGCTGTTGGGATTGGCCGGCGACGTGCCGTCGAAGTCGACCAGCAGGCCCTCGGACGACACGTCGACGCGGCAGCAGATCGTGCACGGCCGGTCGATGCCGTCCATCGTCACGCTGCTGCGGTACGACCCCGGCGGGATCGCGGCGATGGCCTGGCGCATGGCCTGCTCGGAGCGGTTCTTGATCTCACGCGCAAGCTCGTCGAGGTCGCGCAGGCCCTCGGCGTCCATGAACTGCATGAGCAGCCGCTGCGTGACCATGTGCGCGGCGTGCTGCGCGTAAAGGTCGCCAACGACGATGTCCGGCACGCGGACGTTCCGGCGGATGATGCGGAACAGCAGGTCGCTGGGCCGGCCGCGCTCCCAGAGCTTGCAGATCGGGTAGCAGACGCCCTCCTCGTAGATATCGCGCGCCTCGGCGCTGAGCAGCCGGCCGCCGACATCGGGCGAGTGGGCGACGCTGGCGGCGTAGGCGACGATGCGACCCTCGCGCCAGAGGGGCGTCATCAAAGCGAAGTCGTTCATCTGCGAGGTGTTGAGCCACGGGTCGTTGGTCATGAGCGTGTCGCCCGGCTCCAGCGTGTCGGGTGGCAGCTCGCGCAGGAAATGGCGGACGGCCTGCTGGAGCGAGCCCACGAAGCCGGGCAGGCTCTGGAGCGGCTGGGCGATCAGGTCGCCCTCGGCGTCGCACAGGACGCAAGAGTAGTCGCGCGTATCGGTCACGACGCGCGAGAAAGCCGTGCGCGCGAGCGCCGCGGCGGCCTCCTCGGTGATCGAGACGAGCTTGTTCCAATAGATGCCGAGGGTAACCGGGTCGAGCGACCCCATCGCGTCTGCTCCTCTCACAGCACGATCGTGACCGTCAGGTCGTCGCCGACGTCCGCCACGGCGCCCGGCGGCACGACGACCGTCGTCTCCTCGTCCTCGATGACCGCCGGCCCGGCCAGCCGCTCGCGCGCCAGGCGCGCACGGCCGCGGCAGACGCGCGCGGCGACGAAGCCGTGCTCCGGGAAGTAGACCGCTCGCGTGCGTGGCGCGTCACCGGGCGCGCTGCCGCCCTGCCTGCCCTGGTCGGCCGGCCCGCCGGGCCCGCCCGCGCCGGCCGGCCTGCCGAGCAGCCCCGCCGCACCGGCGGCCAGGCGCGGCCAGCGCGTGGGCAGTGGCTCCTCGGCCCGCAGCCGCCAGCTCAGGGCCTCCAGCGGCACGCCGGGAATACGCCGGTGGTAGGAGACCTCGTAGGCCTCCTCGAAGGTCCGCGTGATCGCCGCCAGCGTCGCGCGGTGGAAGCCGCTGCTGGGCTTGGCGAAGGGCACGGTCAGGTAGGAGCGCTGCCCGGCGTACTGCACGTCCACGGCGTACCCGAAGCGCACGCGCTCGGGCGCCGCCGCGCCGACGAGATTTGCCAGACAGTGCTCCTCCATCCGGCCGTAGAGCGCATCGAGCCGCGGCAGGTCGACCTCGTCGAGCAGCGCGCGGTAGCTGGTGACGTGCTCGAAGGCCGGCGGCACGGTGCGGCAGCCGAGCGCCGAGAAGACGCCGGCCTTATCCGGGACCACGACGCGCCGTATGCCGAGTTGGCGCGCCACCGCGCAGGCGTGCACCGGGCCGGCCCCGCCGATGGCCACCAGCGCGCAGCGCTGCACGTTGACGCCCTTCTCGGCCGCGTGCACGCCGACGGCCTGGGCCATGTTGGCGTTGACGACACGGAAGATGCCCGCGGCGGCCTCCTCGACCGCGAGACCCAGCGGCGTGGCGACGTGGCGGGCGACGGCCCGCCGCGCCAGCTCGGCGTCCAGCGGGAAGGTGCCGCCGAGGAAGTAGGCCGCGTTGAGCAGGCCGAGGAGCAGGTCGGCGTCGGTCACCGTTGGCAGGTCGCCGCCACGGCCGTAGCAGGCTGGCCCGGGCTCCGCGCCGGCGCTGCGCGGCCCCACGGCTAGCAGGCCGGCGGCGTCGACGTAGGCGATGCTGCCGCCGCCAGCGCCGACCTCGACGATGTCGACCGTCGGCATGCGCACCAGCAGGCCGCTGCCGCGCTTGAAGCGCTCGACGCGGCCGACCTCGTACTCAGTGGTCACCAGCGGCCGGCCATCGATGACGATGCTCGTCTTGGCCGTCGTGCCCCCCATGTCGAAGGTGACCGCGTCGCCGTCCCCTGCCCCTTTGGCTTCGAGCAGGGCCGCGACGCCGACGGCCCCGCTGGCGGGACCGGACTCCAGCAGCTTGACCGGCAGCTCCGCGGCCACCTGTCGGCCCATCATTCCGCCGGCCGAGGTGACCACCAGCAGCCGCCCGCCAAAGCCCAGCTCGCGCAGGCCGGCGTCCAGGCGCGCCAGATGGCGGCCGATCAGCGGCAGGACATAGGCATTGACGACCGTCGTCGAGGCGCGGCCGTACTCGCCGATCTCCGGCAGCACGCGACTCGATAGAGAGGCCGGCACCCCGGGCAGCTCCTCGGCCAGCCAGCCGGCCACCGCCTCCTCGCTGGCGCTGTTGGCGTAGCTGTGCAGGAAGCAGACGGCCACGCTGGCGACGCCGGCACGGCGCAGCGCCGCGGCCACTTCGGCCACCCGCTCGCGCTGCGGCGGGCGGGCGATCGTGCCGTCGTACAGCGTCCGCTCGGCCACGCCGAGGCGCAGGCGGCGCGGCACGAGTGGCTCGGGAAACGGCCCGAACAGGTTGTACAGATCGTACGGCTGCTCCGTGCGAATCTCCAGCGCGTCGCGGAAGCCCTGCGTCGTCAGCAGAGCGGTCGGCGCGCCGCGGCGCTCGACCACGGCGTTCACCGCCAGCGTCGTCGCGTAGATCACGTCGTCGAGCGCGGCGGCCGGCGTGCCGGTGGCCGCCAGCAGCTCGCGCAAGCCGTGCAGGGCGGCCTGCTCGGGCGCGCTCGGCACATTGAGCACCTTGTGAAAGCCGACGGCGACCTCACCCTCGAAGAGTGCCAGGTCGACGAACGTGCCGCCGACGTCGACGCAGACCGTGTAACCGCGCATCCGCGCTGCTCCTGTGAACATCGCCCTCTGCGGGCGTGGTGGCCCCACCCCGCCCCGAGAGGGTTCCCAAAGGGGGCTTTGCCCCCTTTGGATTCCCCCTCGCGTCTCCGCGTCGCCGCGTCTCCCCCTTCCCGCGCCGGGAAGGGGGTCGGGGGTTAGGTCCTCCCGGCACCGCTCTTCCCACCCGCCGGTGCGCCGCGGCGCAGGGACTAGTTCTGCGAGAACGCCGGCCGGGAGCGCGGGCGTCCCGCCCGCCCCGGCCCGGTGGCTGGCTGACCCGTAGAATCGGGCTTCGTCCTTCGGCACTCCCCTTGCCGTGCAAGCGGCATATCATCCGTCACCGGCGCCCTGCGGGGACGTCGCCAACTGCCCTCTCAGGCGGCCGTTCAGATCACGCCGTTCTCCGCTAAGGCCGCCACCTCGGCGTCGCTCAGGCCGAGGAGCCCGCCCAGGATCTCGCCGTTGTGCTCGCCGAGCCGCGGCCCCGCCCAGCGCACCCGCCCGCCCGTGCGGGAGAAGCGCGGCAGCGCTGCCTGCATGCGCACCGGCCCCAGCTCAGCATCCGCGACCTCGATGACGTCCTCGCGCGCGGCGTAGTGCGGGTCGGCGACGATCTCGCGCATCGTATAGATCGGCGCGATGGGCACGTCGTGGGCGTCGAAGGTGGCCACGACCTCGGCCATGGTGTGCTCGGCCAGCCAGCCGCCGATGATCAGGTCCAGCTCATCGTGGTGCGCTAGGCGCGCCGGGATCGTGGCGAAGCGCGGATCCTCGATCAGCTCCGGCCGGCCGATGGCGCCGAAGAGCCGCTTGGTGACCGCCTGGGTCGATGCGGTAATCGAGGCCCACTGCCTGTCCTTGGTGTGGTAGGTGTTGACCGGCGCCGTGTAGGCGTTGCGGTTGCCCTCGCGCTCGCGCGCCATGCCGAGCTGGTCGTGCTCGACGACGTTGAACTCCAGCAGCCGGAAGAGCGTTTCATAGAGCGCCAGGTCGATGCATTGGCCGAGGCCGCTGCGCTGGCGCTCGTGCAGCGCCCCGGCGACGGCGAAGGCCCCGAAGACTCCGGCGGTGTAGTCGGCCATAGGGAACCCCGGATGGACAGGTGGCCGGTCCGGGTAGCCGATGAGGGCCACGGCCCCGCTCATGGCCTCGGCGATGCGGCCGAAGCCAGGCCGGTGGCGGTAGGGACCGGTCTGTCCGAAGGCGGAGACGCGCAGCATGACCAGCCGCGGGTTGACGCGCTGAAGCTCGTCCCACCCAAGGCCCCAACCCTCCAGCGTGCCCGGCTGGAAGCCCTCGACCACCACGTCCGCGACGGCGACGAGCTGGCGGAAAAGCTCCTGGCCCTCGGTCCGGCGCAGGTCGAGCGTGACGCTCTTCTTGTTGCGGCCGGTCACCTTCCACCAGAGCGGCACGCCGTCGCGCGTCGGCCGCAGGTGGCGCAGCGGGTCGCCCGTGCGCGGCTGCTCGACCTTGATGACCTCGGCGCCGAAGTCGCCGAGCAGCGACGCGGCGAACGGCCCGGCCAGCAGCATCGCGCAGTCAACGACCCGCACGCCTGCGAAGAGCCCTTCTGGCAAGGAGTGCGCCCCCCTCTGATCGCTCACCCGTTCCCCCGTAGCCGCGCCGTCTCTGCCTCGTCGATGGCGCCGGTCTCGGGATCGACAGCGACACCGTACTGCGCGCGCGCGGCCGCGGCGCTGACGTAGCCGTCGAGCACGTCGTCGCGCACGCGCTCTGCCGTCCGCGCCCGCGGGTCGCCGCAGCCACCGCCCCCGCCGGTGCGCACGACGGCGCGCGCGCCGGCCGGCAGCCGCAGGTTCATCGCCCCGTTGCCCAGCGCGCGACGGCTGCCGTCGGGCTGCTCGATCACGTTGGCCCCTGGCTGGCCCTCGCCGCCGCCGAAGAGACCCCACGGCGGGCAGGCGGTGCGGCCCAGCTCGACGTTGGTGAAGGTGTCGGCCAGGCAGCGGAAACGGTACTCTACGCCCAGCCCGCCGCGGTAGCGCCCCACGCCGCCGCTGTTGGTCACGAAGCCGACGCGCTCTACCAGCAGTGGGTAGAGCGTCTCGGTGACCTCGGCTGGCGTATCACGAATGAAGCCCAGGATCATGCCCCCGGCGGTCACGCCGTCCGCGGTCGGCCGGCCGCCCCAGCCGACGGGCAGCAGGCTCAGGCTCACGAACGTGCGTCCGGTCTCGGGGTCCGTGCCGTGGAAGAAGCCCGCGCCGTAGGGCATGCCGCAGTTGCCGGCGGCCACCTTATGCGGGATGGCCGGCGCCATGGCCTTGAAGATGACATCCATGACCGTCGGGAAGGGCCACGACCACGAGCCGAAGGCTGCCGGCGGCACGGCGCTGAGCAGCTTGCCCGGCGGGATGACGATGCGTAGCGGCCGGAAGCAGCCCTCGTCCGGCGGCCGGCGCGGCGTGGTCAAGGCTTTGAAGGCCATGTAGGCCGGTGCACAGCCGACCGAGTTGATCGGCCCCATCGCCTGGTCGG
Organism: Chloroflexota bacterium; assembly: GCA_016210125.1. Classification (GTDB taxonomy): domain Bacteria; phylum Chloroflexota; class UBA6077; order FW602-bin22; family JACQUS01; genus JACQUS01. The sequence goes on from JACQUS010000380.1 coordinate 12,129, forward strand.
CGATGGGGCTGAAGTCAATGGTCATCTCCGTGCCGGCGACGACGACCCGCACGTGGATCGCCAGGTGGCGGCCCGGCGTGTAGCCGTCGTCGTCGAGGCACGACGCGGCCTCGTATGTCCCGTCGGGGATGGCCGCCACCTCGGCGCGCGCCAGGCGCTCGGACTGGTCCCAGACCTCGCCGACGGCCGCCATCACGGTGGCC
>JACQUS010000378.1 GCA_016210125.1 Chloroflexota bacterium
CCCGCTCGTGGTGCTCGAAGCTGATGCACACCGCCGTGGCCCGGGCGTGCTTGCGCACGTTGCTCAGCGCCTCCTGGACAATGCGCATGAGCTGAATCTCGGCTGCTGGTGCAAGGTGTAGGCACGCCGCCTCGGGCGAGACCCTGAGCGTCGCGGTGACCTCGGACGCCTCTCCCCATTGCTCGACGTAGGCCCGCAAGGCTGGCAGCAGCCCTCCGTCTCGATGGGGGCTCGTGCGCAGCCCGAGGATACCTTCCCGCACATCGGCATAGAGACTACGAGTAATCTCCTGCATATCGGCGAGGTCCTTCCGGGCATCGCCAATCTGCCCATCGGCGAGCAGCTTCTTGAGGGCAAGTGTCTGGGTGATAACGTAGCCTAACACCTGGCCCATGCCATCGTGCATCTCGCGGGCGATACGCTCGCGCTCTTGCAGCACGGCGACGTCCTGCACCTGCTGGTGCAACCGGGCATTCTCGATCGCTAGGGCGACCCACTCGCCTATGCCCCCGAGGAGACGAAGCTCCCACGGCTCTCCTATGGCGTCCTCAGCGAGGGCCGCGACGGCTAGCACGCCGACGAGCCGGCCCTGTAGGCGCAGCGGGAGGGCGCAGAACGTATGAAAGCCCGCTTCGATGACCCCGTGCCGCAGGAATCTGCCGTCCGATGGCAGATCGTGCACCACGATCGGCTGCTGGCGCTGCGCCGTGATCCCCGGAAAGCCCTCGCCGACACGGAACCTGGTGTGCTCGAGAAAGGCCTCGCGATGGCTTCCCCGATGGCAGCGCATCACTAGCTCTTCATCGCCTTCGGTGAGCCAGATCTCCGCCGCGTCGGCCGAGGTGACCTCGATAATCGTGTCCAGCGACCGCGTGAGGACCTCGTCCAGCTCGAAGGACGAGGTGACTGCCTTCCCAACCGCTAGCAACGCGCTCAATTCGCGGTTCTGGAGCTGCGCTTGCCGGTAGAGCATGGCGTTCCTGATGGCCATGCCCAACTGGCCTCCGACCCCCTCGAGGAACTCCTGATCGGCGGCAGAGAAGTGGCGCTCCTGGCGCGTGGCGACGACCAAGATGCCGTTCACCTCTCTCTCGGACTTCAAGGGCGCACTGATGCCAGAGCGGATTCCTTCGCGCCGAGCCACCTCCGTGACGCGCGGATCCTCGAGGACACGCTCGATCACCACCGGCTGACCCGTGCGGACCACCTCATCGGCCACCGGGTCGTCCTTCAGCTTGCTCTTGCGAATGCGCGCCGCCAGCTCCGGCGAGAAGCCGCGGTAGGACGCTACGGAGTGCTCCTGCTGCTCGAGGTGCACCAGACAAATGAGGCCAGCGTCGGCCTTCATCGCGTCCAAGACATGATCGAGGCCGATGCTGAGGAGGTCCTCCAGGTGCAGCGTCTCGGCCGCCGCGACGACGATGCTGTTTAGGGTCGAAAGTCGCCGGTTCTGCTCGGTGATCTTTGCCTGCAGCCGGCCGACGAGATCGAAGACCGCGGCGGAGAACACGACGATAGCCGCGCCGGTGATCGCGTACGTGAGCAACGAGCCCGGCACGGTGTGAAGCTGCGATTGGAACACGGTGTGGCGCAGGAGGTCAACGATGACGAGAAAAAGGACGGGCAGCGCGACGGTGCCCCATCTCAGCACGCGCCAGCTTTCGATCGCCCGCACGATGCGTAGCTTCTGCGTCTTCTGCCGGATGGGACCCATGGACGCGCTCCATCGCGTGGACGCGCTCCATCGCGCATCGTTTGCGGCCTGCTCAGCCATGCTAACACGGCCCACGCACCCCCGACACGTCGAGAGCTGTAGTCAGGGACACCCCCAATACTGAGAGCCACCTACTCGGTCTGGTAGGTGGCTTCGGTGCTTCGTTCGTGCCGTCCCGCGTCTAACGCATCGCGTAGCCCGTCCTCGCTGAGCAATGGGGTACGCCGGATGCGGGCTCAGCGCCCCGGCGCGATGGCCGCGCGGGTGATCGTCGCCTGGCCCGGCTGGCGGCCGAACCACTCCGCCTGGGCGAACGCCTCGTCGATCTGCGCCAGCGGGAAGCGGTGCGAGACGATCTTGTCGAACGGATAGCGCGTGCGATTGCGGCGCAGGAACTCGAGCGCCTCGCCGAGGATGTACGGCTCGTAGTGGTTGACGGCGACGTAGCGCGTGTTGTTACGCAGCAAGTTGGCCGGGTGCATCTCGACGCTGAACTTGGCGGAGATCAAGCCGACTTCCAGATAGGTCCCTCCCGACCGCACCATCTGCAAGCCCTCGGGGATGACGTGCGGCAGGCCGACGACCTCCAGCACGACCGACGCGCCGCGCCCGCGCGTGAGGTCGCGCACCTGCTGGACGCGCGCCTCGGGGCTCGGAAAGGCGTCGAGGCCGATCACCTCGTCGGCGCCAAACTGCTTGGCGAGCACCAGCCGCTGCGGCAAGGCGTCGATGGCGATGATCTGCTCGGCGCCCATGTCGCGCGCTGCGGCGATGGCATAGAGGCCGAGACCGCCGGCGCCCTGGACGACGAGCGTGTCCCCGAAGGTGAAGCCGGCCTGCTTCAGGCTGAAGATGACCTGCGACAGGGCGCAGTTAGCCGGCGCAACCATGTCGTCGGTCACCTCGTCGGGCACCTTGAAGACGAAGTGGTTGGGCCGCAAGTAGTAGTAGTCGGCGTAGCCGCCGTTCAGATGTGGCCACTGATCGGCCGACTCCTGGTAGTGCGCCGCGCGCTTCGCGCAGAGGACGAAGCGGCCGCGCGTACAGGCCCAGCAGCGGCGACAAGGGTAGAAGTAGGCGTAGGCGATGCGATCGCCCTCCTTGAGCGGCTGGCCTAGCGAGTCGGTCGCCACGCCGGCGCCGAGGCGCGCCACCTCGCCGGCCATCTCGTGCCCCATCACGCGCCCACCGGGTGGGATGGCGCTGCCCCCGTCGCCGCGCCACTGGTGCAGGTCGGAACCGCAGATGTTCGAGAGGCGAATCTTGACGATGATCGCGCCGGGCTCGGGGTCCGGCACGGGGTACTCGCGCAGGTCGAAGGGCTGGCCCGGGCCAAGGAACACCGCGGCACGCGCGCGCATGGCTCTCCCCCTCGTGGTGGTGTGCTGGCGCATTATAGCAGGTTAGCTGTCCACAGAAGGAAGGGTACGCCGCAGGAGCTCGAGCCGCTCGAGGGCCAGCCCGGCGCCGATGGCCACGCAAGCCATTGGGTTCTCGGCGACGTAGCAGGCTACGCCGGTGGCCTCGGCGATCAGCCGATCCAAATTGCGCAGCAGCGCGCCGCCGCCGGTCAGCACGATGCCCTTGTCCATCACGTCGGCCGCCAGCTCCGGCGGCGTTTGCTCCAGGACCTGCCGCGCGACGCCGACGATGGCCTGCAGCGGTTCGCCGATGGCCTCGCGTATCTCGCCCGAGCCGATGGTGATGGTGCGTGGCATTCCGGAGACCTGGTCGCGACCGCGCACCTCCATGGCCAGCTCCGGGTCCAGGGACAGCGCGCTGCCGATCTGAATCTTGATCTCCTCGGCCGTGCGGTCGCCGATGAGCAGGTTGTACTTGCGCCGGACGTAGGTGGCGATGGCGTCGTCCAGCTTGTTGCCGGCGACGCGCACCGACTGCGCGACGACGATGCCGTTGAGCGCCAGGACGGCGGCCTCGGTGGTCCCGCCGCCGATGTCGACGACCATGTGGCCAATCGGCTGATGGATGGGGATCTTGGCACCGATGGCCGCGGCCCGCGGCTCCTCGATCAAGTAGGCATGGCGCGCGCCGGCCTGCTTGGTGGCGTCGCGGACGGCACGCAGCTCGACGCTGGTGACACCGGCCGGGATGCAGACCATCACGTCGGGGGCGAAGAGGCGCACGCGGCCGCACACCTTGGCGATGAAGTGCCGCAGCATAGCCTCGGTGACGAAGTAGTCGGCGATGACGCCGTCGCGCATGGGGCGCATGACGAGCATGTTGTTGGGCGTGCGGCCGAGCATGGCGCGGGCCTCGTTGCCCACGGCGACGAGGCGCTGGTCGGTCAGGTCGAGCGCGACAACCGACGGCTCGTTCAGCACGATGCCCTTGCCGCGCACATATACCAGCACGTTTGCGGTGCCCAGGTCGATGCCGATCTGTCGTCCGAACATGGTGGTTGCCTCACTCGTGGTGCAGCGGCGCGCGGCCAGGCGGGGGCGTGACGCGGTCCGATGCGCTCTCTATCCTACCACAGCCCAGCGGCCGCTAGTGCGCCACCGCAGCCCCCGCCGGACTTCCGACGCGCTCGATGCGCGCGCCGAGCGAGCGCAGTTTGGGCACCAGGCCCTCGTAGCCGCGCTCGACGTGGTGCACGTCGCTGATCTCGGTGATGCCCTCGGCCACCAGTCCGGCGAGCACCAGCGCCGCGCCGGAGCGGATGTCCAGCGCGCACACGGGTGCGCCGCGCAAGGCCTGCGGGCCTTCGATGACCGCCGTCTGGCCGCTGACGCGGATGCGCGCGCCCATCTTGCGCAGCTCATCGACATAGAGCAAACGATTGTCGTAGACGCGCTCGTGCACGATGCTCGTGCCGACGGCCTGGGTGAGGAGCGTGCTGAAGCACGACTGGAGGTCCGTCGGGAAGCCGGGGTAGGGCAGGGTCTGCACCTCCGCGCCGGCCAGGCGCCCGTTGGCGCGCACCGCGTAACGGTTCTCACCAACGGTGACGTCGACGCCGACCTCGAGCAGCTTGTGTGTCAGCGGCTCCATGTGCGGGATGATGACATCCTCCAGCTCCACCTCGCCGCCGGTGATCGCCGCCGAGATGGCGTACGTCCCGGCCTCGATGCGGTCCGGGCAGACCGCGAAGCGCACGCCGTGCAGGGCGTCGACGCCCTCGACCTCTATCACGCTCGTGCCGTCGCCGCGGACGCGTGCGCCCATGGCGCGTAGGCAGTTGGCCAGGCAGACGACCTCCGGCTCGGCCGAGGCGTGCTTGATGATCGTCGTGCCCTTCGCCAGCGTCGCCGCCAGCAGCAGGTTCTCCGTGCCCGTGTGGCTGGGATAGTCGAGGTAGATGCTCGTGCCGCGCAGGCCGTCCGCCTGGATGACGTAGTAGCCATCGCGCACCTCGACGCCGGCGCCCATGGCGGCGAAGCCCTTGATGTCCACGTTGACCGGGCGCGTGCCGATGGCGCACCCGCCGGGGTGCGGCGCGCCGGCGAGGCCCCAGCGCGAGAGCAGCGGCCCAGTGACCAGAAACGAGGCCCGCATGCGCTGGACGAGGTCCGGCGGAGCGGTGAAGCGCGCGACGTTGCGCGCCTGGACGATGATGCGGTGCGCCGGGGCATCGTAGACCACCGACGCGCCGAGCCGGCTAAGCAGCTCGGCCATCGTGCGGGTGTCCTCAATGTTGGGGATGTTCTCGAAAACGCATTCGTCGGCGGTGAGGAGCGCTGCGGCCATGATGGGCAGCGCGGCGTTCTTGGCCCCGCTGACCCGCACACGACCGACCAGCCGCCTGCCGCCCTCGATGATAATCTTGCTCACGCGCCCGCTCCGCTGCTTCTGTCAGGGAACACGCCGGCGCTTCGGCCTGCGGTTCGCTGCCTACGGCAAGGCTACTGCCCAGCGCGCTCGCAGGTACCGAGCTTTGGTGACATCCCGGTCACAGATACGGGCGCGGTCGCCGCGCTCCGCAGCGTGGCGCCTCTGCGCTCCTGCGAAGACGGCTTCCACCGAGCGCGGCACTGCCCCATCCCTCCCGGAGTCGCAGGCAGAGGGGCAACGCCCCTCTGCACTCCCCGCTCGTTCTGCTCCCCCTCTCCGACTCGGAGAGGGGGCCGGGGGTGAGGTCCATCCCCGGCTGAGCAGCGCTCTTCATTCACCGCTGGCGTCCCTACGCCCCCCTGACCGTACCGCACCCGGGACTTGCTGTGCTACACGATTGCGGGGCCGCTGCGGCGCGCGCGCCGGCGGGCCACCCGCAGGCGCAGCGTGGCCCGGTGCAGCGCCGCTATCGCCGCCGCGGCATCGGCCGGCGGCAGGCCGCGCGCGAGACGCTCCTGCGCGCGCTGGCGGGCCGCTTCGGCACGCGCCTGGTCGATCTCCTCGGCTCGCTCGGCCACGTCGGCTAAGACGATGACGCGGTTGGGCCGCACCTCCAAGAAGCCGCCGCCTATGGCGAAGTAGGTCTCTTGCCCCTCCTTGCGGATGCGCAGCTCGCCGACGGTCAGGGCGGTCAGCAGCGGCGCGTGGCGCGGCAGGATACCGAGCTCGCCCTCGATGCCGGGCGCCACGAGCACGTCCACGTCGTCGGAGTATACGAGGCGCTCGGCGGTGACGATATCGAGACGCAGCTTGGCCACCTACATCTTCTCCGCTTGCTGCACCACCTCGTCGATGCTGCCCACCATGTAAAACGCCTGCTCCGGCAGATCGTCGTGCTTGCCCTCAAGAATCTCGCGGAACCCGCGCACGGTCTCCTGTCGCGGGACGTAGCGGCCCGGGCGGCCGGTGAAGGCCTCGGCCACGAACATCGGCTGCGAGAGGAAGCGCTGCATCTTGCGCGCCCGCGCCACCATCAGCTTGTCCTCGTCCGAGAGCTCCTCGATGCCCAGGATGGCGATGATGTCCTGGAGGTCCTTGTAGCGCTGGAGGACGCGCTGTACGCCGCGCGCCACCTCGTAGTGCTCCTGGCCGACCACGCGCGGGTCGAGGATGCGCGAGGTGGAGGCCAGCGGGTCCATGGCCGGGTAGAGGCCCTGCTCGGCGATGGAGCGCTCCAGTGCGACGATGGCGTCGAGGTGGCCGTAGGTGGTGGCGATGGCCGGGTCGGTGTAGTCATCGGCCGGCACGTAGATGGCCTGGAACGACGTGATCGAGCCGCGCTTCGTCGAGGTGATGCGCTCCTGGAGCGCGCCCATCTCGGAGGCCAGCGTCGGCTGGTAGCCCACGGCCGAGGGCATGCGGCCGAGCAGCGCCGACACTTCAGCGCCGGCCAGCGTGTAGCGGAAGATGTTGTCGATGAAGACGAGGATGTCGCGGCCTTCCTCGTCGCGGAAGTACTCGGCCATCGAGAGGCCGCTCAGCCCGACGCGCTGGCGCACACCGGGGGGGTCGTTCTTCTGGCCGATGACGTGGACCGTCTGCGCGAGCACACCCGACTGC
>JACQUS010000366.1 GCA_016210125.1 Chloroflexota bacterium
CCACATGTGTATACCGTGCGTCGCACGGGTGACGAAGGTACCCAGGTGGAGCCGTACGAGGGAACGGCACGCCTGGCCGAATTCCTTGGAGAACTGAATTACGCAAGTTACAGGGAGGTTGGATTTGACAAGCTATTGCTTGTAGAAGGGCCATCCGAGGTCAAGACATTGCAACAGCTTATGCGCTGCTTCGGAAAAGATCATAAGGTGGTACTGCTGCCGCTGGGTGGTGGGTCCATGATCAACGGGTCACGCGAGGCGGAGCTGACGGAAATCAAGCGCATCTCGGATGATGTGGCAGCCCTCATAGATAGCGAGCGATCAGGACCTAATGACAGGCTGGTGGCGCACCGGCAGGCGTTTGTGAAAACTTGCGCCCAAGTGGGCATCAGATGCCATGCGCTGGAACGCAGGGCGATCGAGAACTACTTCCCCGATGCAGCCGTGAAGAAGGTGAAAGGAGCGAAATACCGATCGCTCGCGCCGTACGAACGCCTCAAAGACCTCGCTCTATCTTGGTCAAAGGAGGAGAACTGGCGGATAGCCCGAGAGATCGAGGCCCAGGAACTTGAGGGAACCGACCTCGGGGATTTCTTGAAGTCGCTGTGAGTGGGACTCGCTCGTCGAAAGCAGGAAATCGGGGCGGCAGTTACGCGAGGTCCAGCCCCAGCTTGCCCGGGTTCAAGATGCCCGCCGGGTCGAGGGCCTGCTTCAGGCGGTGCATGAGCGCCAGGCCGGCGCCGTGCTCGCGGGCCATCAGGTGCGCCAGGCGCAGGCCGACGCCGTGGCAGTACTCCATGGCCCCGCCGAGGTCCTGCGCCAGCCGCAGCAGCTCGTCCACCGCCGCGCCGACGGCCGCCGAGGCCTCTTCCCGCGTGTCCCGCTCGGCCGCAAGCACGACCGAGAAGAGGCCCGGGTGCGTCCACAGCCCACACTCGCGCGGGGCGACGCAGTGCTGCGCCAGCGCCGCCAGCGCCCGCGCGCGGTAGTCGAGCACGGCCGACGGCGGCAGGGCGACGTGCACGAAGTCGAACGCCGTGCGCGGCGGCAGCCACTCGCTTTGCCGCCGGCGGCGGAGGCGCTGCGCGACGACGTGCCGCCGGCGCCAGAAGGCGCCCGCCTCACCCTGCGGGAGCGGGGTGCCCCCGCGCGCGGCGATCTGGCGCGTCGCGCGGCGCAGGGCCGCTTGCACCTCCTCGCGGTAGCCCTCCCAGCCGAGGAAGAGTGTGCAGGTCGCCGGCACTTCGGGGCCGAACTCCTCGCCGTAGTCCAGCAGCGCCGGCTGGAGACCCAGCGCGTGAAGGTCGAGGAGGGCGGCAAAACCGGCGGCGAACTCGGGGAAGCTCCAGCCCCTGAGCACGCGGCGCTCCGGCTGCGGGAAGACGCGCAGCGTCGCGGCGGTGATGATGCCGAGCGTGCCCTCGCTGCCGACGAACAGGCGACGGAGGTCGTAGCCGGCGCTGGCGCGGACGGCCGGGCGGGTGCGCAGCAGCGTGCCGTCGGCCAGGGCCACCTCCAGCCCGAGCACCTGGTCGCCGGCGCTGCCGTACTTGCCGCCCAGGTAGCCGATGCCATTAGTGGCGATGGCCCCGCCGACGGTGGCCACCGGCAGCGTCCAGGGGTCGTGGCCGAGGTGCAGCCCCTCGGCCCGCAGCGCGCGGGCCAGGCGCCCCAGCACGAGCCCGGCCTCGGCGTCGGCGGTCAGGTCGATGCGGCTGACGGCGCGCAGGCGATTCAGCCGCCGCAGGTCGAGCGCCAAGCCGCCGCGCACCGGCATCGCGCCGCCCATCAGCCCGGTCGCACCGCCGACGGCGACGACCGGGACCCCATGCGTGCTCGCCAGGTGCAGCACGGCGGCGACCTCCGCCGCGCTGGCCGGGCGGACGACGGCGTCGGGCAGGGCCGGCGGCAGCGCGGCCCCCCGCCAGGGTCCGAGGCCGTCGCGGGCGTAGCGCGCGCGTTGCGCCGGGGCGCTGAGCACGGCGGCAGGGCCGAGCATTGCGCGCAGCGTGGCTATCAGGTCCACCGGCACCTCCGCGCAGGCGTTCTCGCAGCGAGTATCGTACCCGACGCGCGGCCGCGGTGAGCCTGACATTGCCAGGCCGGCACAGATTTTGGGCAATCTCTACCGAGAAGGCCGCAAAACCCTTGACGCGGCGCTGCGCTGCCGCTATAAGTGTGAGCGGCGCGGCCCGTGAGCGCTATGGACTGCGGCGGCGAGCGCGGCCACACTGCGTAGCGGCAGCGTACCGAGGCATGGAGGTGACGGCAGTGAGCGAAGTGTCTGAGCCAGGCGGCATGTCGCTCCAGGAGGCGGGCCGGCGCGGCGGCGAGGCCACCAAGACGCGCTACGGGCACGACCACTACGTCACCATCGGCAAGAAGGGCGGCCGTACGGTCAAACAGAAATACGGCTCCGATTTCTACGCCGAGGCCGGGCGCAAGGGCGGCGACGTGGTGAAGCAGCGGTACGGGCAGGCCTACTACGCCCAGGTGGGGCGCAAAGGCGGGAACACCGTCAAGCAGAAGTACGGCCCCGACTACTATCGCAAGATCGGGCGCAAGGGCGGCGAAAGCGCCCGAGGCCGCAACGAAGAGGGCGATGCCACCGCGGGCGAGGAGCAGTAGGGAGGCGCCCAGGGGCGCGGCCAAGGTGGCCGTGGTACACTTTTGGTACGCGACGGCGTCCGAGGCTCGCCCGCCATGCGCCTGCGACTCTGCTTCCTCGCGCTCCTCGCCGTACTCCTGGCAGCCTGCAACAGCGGTTTTCCGCGCGAGCCGGGGCGCTACGACCTCCAGCCCGGCTCGCTGACGTACGACGGCGAGGCCTACAACCTCCTCTGGGTCGACCGCGAGGGCCGGCTGCAGCGCGCCAGTGGCGACGACGTGCGCATCGCGCGCGACGAGCAGACGTACCTCGAGATCGGCGAGGGACCTCCGACCATCCACATGCGGGCCGACGAGCGCGTCGCCCTGCGCGATCGCGGGGGCAACCAGGCCGGCTGGTGGCTGCCGTTCCTCATCGGCACCGCCGTCGGTCGCGGCCCGGTGGTCGTCGCGCCGGACGACGAGCGGCGGCCGACGTATCGCTACCCGCCGTCCGCCCCGCCGCCGGGCGAGACGGTCTCCGGCAGCCAGACCAGCCAGCGCCCCTTGCCGCCCGAGCGTCGGGTGCAGCCGGCGCCGGGCACGGCCAGCGGCCAGGCCGGCGGCACCGGCGGTGGCACGGCGGCGAGCAGCAAGATCGCCAAGCCAGCGCCGGGCCTGTCCGGCGGCACCGGCGGTGGCACGGCGGCGAGCAGCAAGATCGCCAAGCCAGCGTCGGGCCTGTCGGGCGGCACGGCGGCGACGGGCAAGGCCAGCGCGCCGGCCTCGGGCCAGGTCGGCGGCGCCGGGGGTGGGACGGCAGCCAGCGGCAAGACCTCCGCCCTGGGCGGCAAGAGCAGCAGCGGCGTCGGCGGCGCGCGCAGCACGGGTGGCTTCCGCGGCGGCGGCTTCCGCGGACGGAGATGAGCAGGCGATGCCCGTCGAGTGGCTCGTCGCCGCGCTCGTCCTCGGCGTCGGTGCATGGCTCTGGACGCGCCGCCAGCGCCCCAGCCGCGCGCCCGCGGCTGCCACTGCGCCGCCACCAGCGCCCGCGACCCCAGCCACGCTGGAGCCCGGCGACGTGCTCACCTTCTGGGACCAGCGCGCGGCCATTGTCGGTACGAGCTTCGACTGCGCCGAGGAGCTGCACGGCCGCGTCACGCGCTGGCGCTGGCTACTGCTCGACGACGGCCAAGTGCTGCAGGTCGTCGGCGACGCGCTGACGCTCTTCGAGCGCAGTGAGCTGCTCCGGCAGGGCACTGCGGCCTTCCGGAGCTTCGCTGCCGCGGCCGACGATGGCGGGCTGCTGCAGCTCTTCGAGGCACGCGTACGCGCAGGCGCCGTCGCCAGCGAGCCGGTGCACTGGCCGGCAGACGGCGGCGAGTACGAACTGCGCAGCAGCGGCACGTTTCAGGCGACCTGGCGTGGCGCGCCACCGAGCGGGGTCTGGGCCGACGTGTCGTCCGACGCGACGCAGAACGTCTACTTCACGTTCGAGGGTCGCGGTGGGGCGGTAGACGGCGTGCTAGGGCTGGGCGTCTGGACGAGCCACGTCCTGCTGCTGTGCGGCCGGCCCTTGCCGCCCGCCGACGTGCTCGGCTGCTACCGACCGGATGATGCCAGCCGCAGTACCAGGTGACGCCTAGCATCGCCTGCACCGGCGCTGGGCGGTGCTGGCAGCGCACGCTTCGCACGCGGTGAGAGAATGGCGCGCGGGCAGCTTGGGCGCCCATATTTGGGCGGGTGGGTCGAGCTCACGCCCGAGCGCGAGCGACACATCGCCGAGCACCATCCGGACCTCCTGCCCGAGCATCGTGCGCTCATCGCCGCTGCACTGGTAGAGCCAGACCAGGTGCGCCGCAGCGCGCGGATGAGCACGGCGCGGCTCTTCTCGCGGCGGTTCATCGCGGAGCTCGCCGGGAAGCACGTCGTGGTCGTCGTCGTGAGCGACCCGCCGCGGAGCCGCCACTGGATCGTGACGGCGTATATCGCCCGGCGGCTAGCCGGAGGGGACAGCGAATGGACGCGAGGCTGAGGTTCACGTACGATCGCGAGGCTGACATCCTCTACATCGACACCTGTGCGCCGTATTCCGAGCAGGAATCGGCGGAGCTCGGCGACGACGTCGTCGCGCGGATACACCCGCAGACAGGTGAGATCGAGAATCTGGAGGTGCTGTTTTTTCCACACGGCTCCTCCGCGGCGACCTGTTCACCATCCCGGTGGTCGCGGCGCTGCGCCCTGTAGAGCAACATGGCTAGCTCAGTGATCGGGCGCGCCGTGGAGACGCTTGTGGGAGACTGGCACCACCGCACGGAAGACTACGGTCGAGGAGCAGCATGCCTTACGAGGTCGAGCGCTTTCTGACCGGTCTCGGCGTCACGGTGCTCTGGAGCATCGTTGCGACGCTGATCGTTGTTGTCCTCTTCGAGGCACTCCAGCGCAAATACCGCCTGCTGGACGAGATCTTCAAGGAGAACAGCGTGGCCGCCGCGCTGGTGGCGGCGGCCTTCATCCTCGGCATCTTCTACACTGTGGTGCAGATCGTCATCCATTGATCGTGATCCACCGACGGGCGCCCGGCCGGCGCCGGCGCTACGTCGCCGCGAGCAGCCGCTCGATGCTTTCGCGGTAATGGCTGCGCGGCACGGCGCCGACGACGACCTCGCCGTCAGGCATGACCACCGCGGGGATGGCGGCGATGCCGTAGTGCCCGATCGCTTCGGCGAAGTCGGCCAACACCGCCTGGCGATAGACGCCCTGCTCGAGGCACGGTGGAAGCTCCTGGCCCGGCAGCCCGACGTCGTTGCCCAGCGCCGCCAGGACTTCCGGCTGGCTGATGTCCTGCCCTTCGGCAAAGAAGGCATCGAACAGCCGCGCGTCGAGGCGCGCGAACGCTTCCTGGCCGAGCGCCGCAGCCCATTTGGCGGCCTCGAGCGCCGGGAGGCTCCATTGCGGGTAGGGCTTGCCCGCCGGCCAGGGGCGAAACTCCGCCGACTCCGGCATGCCGGCTGCTCGCGCCCAGCCTCGCGCGCGGTAATCGTTCCACGCGACCGTCGGGTCCGGCTCGGGACGCAGAGGGAACGCCTTGTGCACCAGGCGCAGACGGGGACCGTACTCCTCGCGCAGCATGCGCAGCCGCACGGCTGCCGGCCGGCACCACGGTCAAACGTAGTCGCTGAAGACGGTCAGCGTCAGCGAATCCACGGTCCACCTCCGTCCACATCGTAGCATGTCTGACCCAGCCGCCTGTGCCCAGGCATGCGCTCGTGGCGGTGGCTGCGGCGCAGCCGCTGTTCATTCACGACTGGCGTCGCGCAGCGACGGGACCCACTCTCGTGTGCACGGGAGTTGGCCCGGCGGGGGGCCGCGGCCATCGGGAATGGAAGAGGAAATCCAAAGGGGGCGAAGCCCCCTTTGGAATCCTCTGTTGGGCGGCGTGAGGCAGCCGGCCAGGGCGATTCTCAGGGCAGCACTAGAGACAGGGGCATGCAAGTGCAGTAGCATCGAGGCACACGCCGGTTGCTTCCGGCAACGGACCGCACCGCAGCCGTGGACAGGAGGATGGCATGAACCAGGATGCCCGGGCGACGGTCGCCGAGCGGCTCGGCGACTACATCGCCGCAACGCAAGACGGCAACGTGCCGGCCGAGGTCCGCCACCAGGCCACGCGCTGCCTCGTCGACTGGCTCGGCCTGGCGCTGGCCGGCTCGCGCGAGCCCCTGGGCGAGATGCTGCTGGCCGTCTGCGACGCGATGGCCGGCCCGCCGCAGGCCACCATCGTCGGTCGGGGTCGCCACCGCGCCACCGACGCGGCGCTGCTCAACGGCGCGCAGGCCCACGCGCTAGACTTCGACGACACCATCGTCGCCGTGCACTTCCACCCCACCGCCCCGATCATGTCCGCCGCCGTGGCGCTGGCGGAGTGGCGTGGCCTTGGGGGAGCGCCGCTGCTGACGGCCTACGTCGTCGGGCTGGAGGTGGCGACGCGTCTTGCCGTAGCTCTCCATGACCGTCTGCTCGACTGCGGCTGGCACCCGACCGGCGTGGTGGGCACGGTCGGCGCGGCGGCGGCCTGCGCCAGGCTCCTCGCCCTCGACGTGGCCCAGGCGGCGAGCGCGCTGGGCATCGCCACCAGCCAGGCGGCCGGCCTGCGCGAGAACTTCGGGACGATGACCAAGCCGCTGCATCCGGGCCAGGCGGCGGCCAGTGGCTTGCTGGCGGCGCTGCTCGCCGCGCGGGGCTACACAGCGGCGGCGACGGCCTTCGAGGGCTCGGCTGGCTTCTGCCGTGCCTTCGGCAGCGGCGAGTTCGACTTCGACGCCGCGCTGGCCGATCTCGGGACGAACCGCTGGGCGCTGGCCAACGCCTTCAAGCCCTATCCGTGCGGCGTCCTGAGCCACGCGGCCATCGACGCGGCCATCGCCCTGCACGGCGCGTTTCGGCCCGAGGAGATCGCCACAGTCGAGTGCCAGGTCAGCCCGACGACGGCGACCATCGTCAGCAAGCGCGCCCCGCGGACCGGGCTGGAGGGCAAGTTCAGGCTGACCTACTGCGTCGCCGCCGGGCTCTGCGATGGCCGCGTCGGCGTGGCGACGTTCAGCGACGAGGCCGTCGCGCGCCCGGCGGTGCGGGCGCTCGAAGCGCGTGTCCGCGTGGTGGCCGACCAGCGCGTGGGCGACGACCAGGCGGCGCTGCGCGTCGAGGGGCCGGCTGGGGCGCGTCGCGACCTGCGCATCGCCGCAGCGAAGGGCAGCGTCGGCAGCCCGATGAGCGACGGCGACCTTGAGGCGAAGTACCTGGACCTAGCGCGCGGCGTCCTCGCGCCGGAGCAGGCGCAGCGGCTGCTGGAGCGCGCCTGGCGCGTCGGCGAGCTTGCCGACATCGGCGAGCTGCTGGCGCTGGCGCGCTGAGCCCGCGCCCATGTCGCGGGACCGTGCCGGACCGGCGTCGAGCAGGGGTGTAGGTGATGTCCCGCGCGAGGCGCTCAGCGAGTTGACAGCCCGCAAGGCACTGAGTAGTATCGGACCGCCGGCAGCCTACGCGCTGCCTGGCCGCCTGCCGGCTGGGACTGCGTCGCATCGGGACACGCCGGGGCAGCAGTCCAAGGAGTGGCATCCGGCAGCGCATCCGGGAGATGCACGGGGGAACATCTTCCAGGTCTGGGAGGGAGAGGCATGAGCCGCAGCGCGATCCCAGGGCACGCGATCTGTCGCCTGGCGGCCCTAGCTGCCGCCGTCGCCTTACTCGTCGCCGCCTGCGCACCGGCCGCGCCGGCCGCGCAGCCGGCCAAGCCCGCCGAGCCGGCCAAGGCGGCAGCGCCGGCGCCTGCGCCGGCGGCCGCCCCGGCCAAGCCGGCTGCGCAGCCGGCCAAGCCCGCCGCCCCGCCGGCGAAGCCGGCCGCGGCGGCCGACGAGCCCGATCCGGCACTCGTCGAGGCCGCCAAGAAAGAAGGTAAGGGGACCTGGGACACCTCGCTCGAGCTGACGACAGCCAAGAAGCTGGGCGAGATGTTCGCGAAGAAGTACGGCGTACCGGTCGAGGTGGTCCGCGACGGCTCGGAGAAGATCTTCAGCCAGTTCATGAAAGAGCAGACCACCAACATCAAGAAGGCCGATGTCGTCCACACGTCCGATGCCAGCAACTTTCTGACCATGCGCGAGCGCGGGCTGATCGTTCCCTATCGCCCCAAAGCGGCCGACGTGTTCGTTCCGGCAGTCAAGGCCAACACCTCGGGCGAGGGTGACTACTGGTTCGCGCTGCGCGTCTCGCTGTTCTCCGTCGCGTACAACACCAACAAAGTCAAGGATGCCGACGCGCCCAAGGCCTGGAAGGACATGCTCGATGCTAAGTGGAAGGGCAAGCTCGTCCACGGGCACCCCGGCTATAGCGGCTTCGTGATGACCGGCATGCACTTGCTGGAGCAGACCCTTGGCGCGGATTACTACAAGCAGCTTGCCAAGAACGAGCCGCTGATCGTGCAGTCGGCGCTCGACGTGACGGGCAAGGTCGTGGCCGGCGAGCGCGAGGTCGGCGCCGGAACCGTGCATTACCAGGTGTTCGCCAATATGGCCAAAGGCAACCCGGTGAAGGTCGCCCTGCCATCGGAGGGTGTGCCGCTGGTCGTCTCGCCGCAGGCGCTGGTCAAGAGCGCGCCGCACCCGAATGCGGCCAAGCTGTTTCAGGAGTACGGCGTGAGTCGCGAGGCGCAGCAGTTCCTGGCCGAGGACGGCGGCCACCACTCGGCGCGCGGCGACGTGCAGCTCCCGCAGGGCCAAGTGGACCTGACGAAGATCAAACTGCTGTTTGCCGATCCCGCGGCGGTGGAGAAGGCCCGCGAGGGCATCCAGAAGACGTTCAAGGACCTCTTCGGCGTGTAGCCTGTATGGAACGCACGCTGGCCAGCGCGCCCGCAGCGCCTCGGCTGCCGCTCGCGCTCGACTGGTCGAGGATCGTCTTCCTCATCCTGGGCGCGATCCTGATCTACCTGACGGTCGTGCCGCTGTTCGTCCTCCTCGTGACGAGCGTGATCGGGCGCGAGGGCCTCACCCTGGCGCACTACGCCGAGGTGCTGACGACGCCGACGTTCCAGCGGCCGGTCGTGGTGACGATCGTCGCCGCCTTCGGCGCTGGCACGCTGGCCACGCTGGTCGGCGTGCCACTCGCCTGGGCGGTCGCGCGGACCGACATGCCGGGGCGGCGTCTGGTGCAGTTCACGGTCATCGCCTCGTTCGTCACGCCGCCATTCCTCGGGGCCAATGCGTGGGTCATGCTGGCCGGGCCGAACGCCGGCTGGCTGAACCGCCTGTGGGTCACGCTGAGCGGCGTGGAGGTGCCGCTCTTCAACGTCTTCAGCCTGCTCGGCCTCATCTTCGTGATGTTCCTGTACACGATGCCCTTCGTCTTCATCGCCGTGTCGAGCGCGCTAGAGCTGGTCTCCTCGGAGATGGAGGAGGCCGCGGCCATCCTCGGCGCCGGGTGGCTGCACCGGACGATGCAGGTGACCTTCCCGCTCGTCCTCCCAGCCATCCTCGCTGGCTACATCCTGGCGTTCCTGGAAACGGTCACGGTGTTCGGTACGCCGGCGATGATCGCCATCCCGGCGCGCATGCACACCGTGACGACCGAGATCTGGACGCTCTTCAACTACCCGCCGCAGGAGGGGCTGGCCGCGGCATACGCGCTGCCCCTCCTCGGCCTGACGGCCACGCTCCTCTGGTTCCAGCGGCGGCTGATGGGGCGGCGCGGCTTCGCCACCGTCGCGGGCAAGGGCGGGCAGCGCCGCGCCGTTCGCCTGGGCATCTGGAAGGTGCCCATGGTCCTGTTCGCCGTGATGGTCGGCGTGCTGACGATCGTGCTGCCCTACCTCCAGCTCGTCGTCTCCTCGCTGTCGCGGGCCTGGGGCCGTCCGCCCACGCTCGACAACCTCACGCTGGAGAACTACCGCTTCGTCCTGACTTTCGAGTTCACGACGACGGCGATCAAGAACAGCCTGGTGCTAGCGACACTCTCGGCCACCGTGGCGACGCTTCTGGCCATCGGCATCGCCTACGTCGTCCAGCGGCGGCTGCTGCCGTACCCCGGCGGACTGACGTTCCTGGCGATGGCGCCGATCGTCGTGCCGTCCATCGTCCTCGCCGTGGCGCTCTTCTCCCTGTACACGAAGGAGTGGCTGCTGCTCTACGGCACGATCTGGATCCTTTTCGTCGCCTACCTCACGAAGTACCTGCCGCTGGCCTTCGCCAACTGCAACGCGGCGATCATCAGCATCCACCCCGAGCTCGAGGAAGCCGCGCGCATCCTCGGCGCGAGCCAGCTCCGCGCGCTAAAGGACATCACCGTGCCAGTGGCGCGGGCGGGCATCGTCGGCGCGTGGCTGCTCGTGTTCATGCCCAGCATGCGCGAGCTGAGCAGCTCGGTCCTGCTGACGAGCACCGACTCCATCGTCATCTCGGTGGCCATCTGGAATCTCTATCAGGAGGGCAAGCTGGAGGCCGTGTCGGTGCTGGGCGTTCTGCTGCTGGTGGCGACGTTCATCGTCCTAGCGATCAGCTTCAAGGTGCTGGGGCGCGACATCCTGCCGGTGCAGCGGGGCTGAGCGCCCCACCCCCACCTCGAGTGGGACGCAGAGGGGGCGAAGCCCCCTCTGCACTCCCCGCCCGCTCTGCTCCCTCTCTCCGAGTCGGAGAGGGGGCCGGGGGTGAGGTGCATCTCCCGCAGCCAGGTCACCTGTCGAAGACTCGCCTCTAGGACGTGAGCAGCGACGTGTTGCGGCGAGGCGCCGAGGTGAGGCTATTCGGCGGCCGCCAGGCGGCGCGCCTCGGCCAGAGCGGCTGCCAGGTCGGGCGGCAGCGCGCTGGTGAACGCCAGCGGCCGGCCGTCGCGCGGGTGGGCGAAGCGCAGCGCGGCGGCGTGCAGGAACTGGCGCGCTAGGCCAAGGCGCTGCTCAACCACGCCGTAGACCGGGTCGCCGACGATCGGGTGGCCTATGGCGCGGCAGTGCACACGGATCTGGTGCGTCCGCCCGGTCTCCAGCGTCAGCTCCAGCAGCGCGTAGCGGCCCAGTAGCTCGACCGTACGGTAGCGTGTGCGCGCCGGCCGGCCCTGCGGGCGCACGGCCATGCGCGTGCGGTCGCGCGGGTCGCGGCCGATGGGCGCGTCGACGACGCCAGCCGACGGGCTCGGCTGGCCGCGGACCAGCGCGAGGTAGCGCTTCTCCACGTGGCCCTGCTGCATCTGCCGCACCAGGTCGGCCTGCGCCGCGGGATGGCGGGCGACGACCACCAGGCCCGAGGTGTCCTTGTCGAGGCGGTGCACTAGGCCGAGGCGCAGGCCGTCGGACCCGACGGCGCGCTCACCGCGCCAGTGGCCCAGGACGGCGTTGGCCAGCGTGCCGCGCGGGTGCCCCGGCGCCGGGTGGGCGACGAGCCCGGCTGGCTTGTCGACGACCAGGAGGTCGTCGTCCTCGTAGACGACCGCGAGCGGCAACTCCTCGGCGACGAGGGCCACCTGCTGCGGCGGGGGAATGGACAGGGTGATGGCCTCGCCGGCGCGCAGGCGCGTCGCCCGCCGGCAGGGGCGCCCGTCGACCTGTACGTCGCCAGCCTGGATGAGCCGCTGCACGCGGGCACGCGACAGCTCGGGCAGGGCAGCGGCGAGGAAGCTATCCAGGCGTTGGCCGTCCGCCGTCGGCGGGACCGGCAGGTGGCGCTGACTCACGACGCAACGCTCCGGCGCGCTCGTGCCAGAAGGCGTGCAGCACGAGGATGATGCTGCCGACGACGAACGCGCTGTCGGCGACGTTGAACGCTGGCCAGCGGAGCGTGCCGACGCCCACGTCGACAAAGTCCACGACGTAGCCCAGGCGCACGCGGTCAAGCAGGTTGCCCAGTGTGCCGCCAAGGAGCAGTCCCGGTACGAGGCGCGCCGGCCACCACCGCCGGTCGAGGAAGCGCTGGTAATAGAAGATCGCCGGGATGACCAGGATGGCGACCGCGGCCAGCACGGCCGTGCCGTTGGGGAAGATGCCGAACGCCGCGCCGGTGTTGGTCACGTAGGTGAAGCGCAGCCAATCGCCGAGGACCGGCGCGCTCCGCGGGCCACTCGCGTCGATGAGGAAGCGCACCGCCAGCAGCTTGGTCGCCTGGTCGAGCGCGCCGATGCCCAGACCGGCAGCCAGCAGCCGCAGCTCGCGGCGCCAGCGCGTCACCGTCGCGCTTCCGTACGCCGCGCCGATCGCTGGCTGCACGCCACGCAGACGCGTGCGTACGGCAAGGCGGCCAGGCGCTCGGGCTGGATCGGCTGGCCGCAGCTCTCGCAGCGCCCATACGTGCCGTCGTGCAAGCGCTCGAGCGCGTGCTCCACCTCAAAGAGGATGCCCCGGAGGTGGCGCTCGAGGGCCACGTCCTTTTCGACCTCGAGGGTGTCCGTGGCGTCGTCGGCCAAGTGGCTGTTATAGCCACACTCATCGATCGAGCGCGTGCGCTCGTCCTCGGCAAGCAGCGCCAGCTCGGCCCTCAGCCGCTCGCGCTCGGCCTCGAGCCACGGGCGCAGGGTGCTCTCCACGGTACACTCCCCATCGGGTGCTGTGCACTCGACGCACGCAACCATCTCTCTCATTCTAGCTAATTGTAGTTGCCGCCGCCGAACTGCGGCAATCTATCTATAGTGCTCACGGGCGAGGGGAGGACAGCGCTTGCGCCTGCTGCTCGCGCTGGACAGCTACTGGCCGAATATCGACGGCGTGGCCGTCTCGCTCGACCGCTTGGCCTGGGCACTAGCGGCACGCGGCCACGCGGTGGCCGTGCTGGCGCCGCGTGTAGTCGGCGCGGCCGAGCGCCCCGGGCCGGTGATTGTACGGCGCCTGCCGGCGCTGCGCTGGCCGGGCTCGCCGGCGCACCTGGCCGTGCCGCTCGTCCGCGCCCACCTGGCGAGCTGGCGGCCCGACGTGATCATCACCGCGCTGCCGTTCAGCCTCGGCCTCGCCACCGTGCGCTCGGCGCGGGTCGCGCGCGTGCCGGTCGTCGGCGTCACGAGCACGATGCCGG
>JACQUS010000367.1 GCA_016210125.1 Chloroflexota bacterium
ACCGGGGCCGACGTGCCGACGGTGAGCTTCGCCGGCCTGCGCTGCCGCCTCGGCGAGAAGGGCGTGCGCACGCTGCCGTTCCACGACGTGGCGCGCGTCGAGGGACGTGACGTGGTGGCGTCGGACGGCTTCAGCGGGCGCGAAGAGGTCCTGCGCGCCGTCGACACGCTCATCTTCGCCGGGCCGAACCGCGCTGCGGTAAGCTTGGCTCGGGCACTGGAGGGTCGCGTGCCGGAGGTCCACCTCGCCGGCGACTGTGTGGCCCCGCGGCGCGCGCTGGAGGCCATGCGCGAAGGCCACGCCGCCGGGCGGGCCGTCTGAGCGTGCGAGCAGGGGGATTGCGATGGGCCAGACGCTTTCGGAGAAGATTCTTAGCGCGAAGACCGGGCGACCGGTCAAGGCCGGGGACATCGTTATCGCCGACGTGGACCTCGTCTTCGTCGTCGACAGCTCCGGGCCGCTCACCTTCCGCGAGATGGAGGACATGGGCCTCACGCGGGTGGCGCGGCCCGAGCGCACGGCGATCTTCTTCGACCACAACGTGCCCAGCCCGCGCCTCGAGCTGAGCCAGGAGCAGGACTTCCTGCGCCGCGTCGCCGAGAAGTACGGCATCAAGCTCTATGACGTCGGCTCGGGCATATGCCACCAGATCGTCCTAGAGGAGTTGGGCACGCCCGGCAGTGTGATCGTCGGCGCCGACTCGCACTCCTGCACGGAGGGCGCGCTGTGCGCCGTCAGCACGGGCATGGGTGCATCCGATGTGGCCGTGGCTATCGGCACGGGCAAGACGTGGCTGCGCGTGCCCGAGTCCATCGAGGTGCGGCTGAGCGGTCGGCTGCGCCCCGGCGTGTTCGCCAAGGACGTCGTGCTGGAGCTCGAGCGGCGCATCGGCGCCGACGGCGCAACGTACAAGGCCCTCGAGTTCACCGGCGAGACAGTGCCGCACCTGACGCTCTCCGAGCGCGCGACGCTCTGCAACATGGCCGTCGAGATGGGTGGCAAGATCGGCATCTTTCCGTCCGACGAGCAGACGCGCGCCTGGCTGGCCGAGTATGGCCGCGCCGAGCAGTGGCGGCCCATTCCGCTCGACACCGACGCCAGCTACGTCGCGACGATCGACATCGACTGCACGGCGCTGGAGCCGCTGGTGGCCTGCCCGCACAACCCGGAGAACGTCAAGCCCGTCTCGCAGGTCGCCGGCACGCCGATCCACCAGGTCTTCGTCGGCACGTGCACCAATGCGCGGCTGGACGACATCGCCATCGTCGCCCACATGCTCAAGGGCCGGCAGGTGCATCCGCGTACGCGCCTGATCGTCGTGCCGTCGTCACGTGGCGTGATGCGCGAGGCGCTCAAGCGCGGCTACATCCAGGACCTGGTCGACGCCGGCGCGTCGGTCGGCGTGCCGAGCTGTGCGGCGTGCTTCGGCATGCACATGGGCGTGCCGGGCGACGGCGAGAACGTCATGAGCACGCAGAACCGCAACTTCAAGGGCCGTATGGGTAACCCCAAGGCGTTCATCTACCTCGGCAGTCCGGCCGTCGCCGCGGCCGCGGCGCTCACCGGGGCGATCACTGATCCGCGGGAGGTGCTGACCTCGTAGAGGTCCAGAGAGAGCCCCGCCGCTGTTGACAGGCGGCCCCCGCCGGTATACAAAGTGCCCGCACAGGGTGCTAGGCGAGGAGGGAGAAGAGCGTGAGCCGTCTTGCGAATCGCCTGCACGATGTCATCATCGTCGGCGGGGGCAACGCCGCGCTGACCGCGGCCGTGGCGGCGCACGACGCCGGCGCGCGTGTCCTGGTGCTGGAGAAGGCGCCGGAGGCGCTGCGCGGCGGCAATAGTCGGTTCACGGGCGGCATGTTCCGCACGATCTACCAGGGCGTCGCGGACATCCGGCGGCTCGTGCCGCTGACCGACGAGGAGGCCGCCCTCGTCGACGTCGGCCGCTACAGCCCGGACGACTTCTTCCAGGACCTCAGGCGCGTGACGGGCGGCCAGGCCGACCCGGAGCTCGGCCGGACCATGATCGACCACTCCCTGCCCACGCTGGAGTGGATGCGCGACATGGGCGTGCGCTGGGAGTTCACCGACCTCTGGGCCGTCCGCGACGGCGACGTCCTGCGGTTTACCCCGGGCGCGGTGGTGCGCTCGATCGAGAAGGGCATCGGCCTGATCGACATGCTTTATGAGACCGTGGAGCAGCGGGGCATCGACGTGGCCTACGAGACCAAGATGGTGCGCTTGCTCCAGGACGCGCGCGGCCGCGTGGTCGGCGTGGTGGCCAAGGACCGCGAGGGAATCGTCGAGCTGCCGGCCGCCGCGGTGGTGCTGGCGAGCGGCGGCTTCCAGGCCAACCCGGAGATGCGCGTGCAGTACCTGGGTCCTAAATGGAGCACGGTGAAGGTCCGTGGCACGCGCTTCGACACGGGCGACGGCCATCGCGCGGCGCTGGAGATCGGCGCCCAGCCTTACGGGCACTGGGCCGGCTGCCATGCCACGCCGATCGACGCCGCCGGCCCACCCTTCGGCGTGCTCAAGATCCACAACAAGACGAACCGCCTCTCGTACCTGTATTGCCTGATGGTCAACGTGGAGGGCCGGCGCTTCGTCGACGAGGGCGAGGACTTCGGCGCCTACACCTATGCCAAGACGGGCGAGGCCATCCTGTCGCAGCCGCAGGGCATCGCCGTGCAGATCTTCGACCAGAAGACCGTCCACCTCCTTGAGGAGCGCTACCAGACGGCCACCCCCGTCGTCGCCGACACCGTCGAGGATCTGGCCGAGCGCCTGCACATCGATCCTGCCACGCTGCGGCGCACGGTCGACGAGTTCAACGCCGCCTGCCCGCGCGGCAGGCGCTTCGATCCTGCGGCGCGTGACGGCGTGGCGACGAGCGGCGTTGAGCCCTCGAAGTCGAACTGGGCGCTGCCGCTCGACAAGCCGCCCTATGTCGCCTACTCGGTGACCGGCGGTATCACCTTCACTTTCGGCGGCGTCAAGATCGACCGCTTCGCGCAGGTGCTCGACACCGAGGACCAGCCCATCCCGGGACTGTACGCCACCGGCGAGATCGCCGGCGGCTTCTTCTACTTCAACTACCCTGGCGGCGCCGGTTTGACCAGAGGCGCGGTGTTCGGCCGCATCGCCGGGCTGCACGCCACCGGCGCGGCGCTGCCGGCCTAGCGCGCGCCGCGAGGGAGGTCTGCGGGCAGCGCGCACCGGTGCAGGCGCAGCCGTCTGCTCCGGCCATGCACCGTCGTTCTCGCGGCCACCGGCGGGCAGGCTGCGTCGCCGCGCACCGGCGGAGATCAAGAGCGGTGCCGGGAGTGCCTCACCCCCTCGATCCCCCTCTCCCGCGCGCGGGAGAGGGGGAAGG
>JACQUS010000386.1 GCA_016210125.1 Chloroflexota bacterium
ATGCTCAAGGGCGGCGTCATTATGGACGTCGTTACCGCCGAGCACGCCCGCATCGCCGAGGACGCCGGCGCCTGCGCCGTGATGGCCCTCGAACGCGTCCCCGCCGACATCCGCGCCGCCGGCGGTGTCGCCCGCATGAGCGACCCGGAGCTCATCGTCAAGATCATGGACGCCGTCACCATTCCCGTCATGGCCAAGTGCCGCATCGGCCACTTCGTCGAGGCGCAGATCCTCGAAGCTCTGGGCATCGACTATATCGACGAGTCCGAGGTCCTGACCCCAGCCGACGAGGCCTTCCACATCGACAAGCAGCAGTTCAAAGTGCCCTTCGTCTGCGGCTGCCGCGACCTCGGCGAAGCCCTGCGCCGCATCGGCGAGGGCGCCGCGATGATTCGCACCAAGGGCGAGGCCGGCACCGGCAACGTGGTCGAGGCCGTGCGCCACGCGCGCGCTGTCATGGGCGGCATCCGCCGCCTTGAAGCCCTCCCCCGCGAGGAACTGATGACCGAGGCCAAGAACCTCGGTGCG
Source organism: Chloroflexota bacterium (assembly GCA_016210125.1). Classification (GTDB taxonomy): domain Bacteria; phylum Chloroflexota; class UBA6077; order FW602-bin22; family JACQUS01; genus JACQUS01. Next base: position 529 of record JACQUS010000386.1, read on the forward strand.
CCCTACGATCTTGTCCTCGAGGTGCATGAGAGCGGCAAGCTCCCGGTGGTCAACTTCGCCGCTGGCGGGGTGGCCACGCCCGCCGATGCGGCCCTGATGATGCAGCTTGGCGTAGACGGCGTGTTCGTCGGCTCGGGTGTCTTCAAGTCCGAGGACCCCGCCCGGCGCGCAGCGGCCATCGTCAAGGCGGTGACCCACTTCCGCGATCCGGCGGTCTTGGCCGAAGTCTCGCGCGGGCTGGGCGCGCCGATGCGGGGCATCGAGTTGGGCACGCTCAAGAAGGAGGAGCTGCTCGCCGGCCGCGGCTGGTAGCCCCGACGGCGCCGTCCAGCGGTGGCCGACGGGGAGGCAGACCCTTATGGCGCGTATCGGTATGACGCGTATCGGTGTCCTGGCGCTTCAGGGTGACTTCCTCGAGCATCGGCAGATGCTCGAGCGCGTGAGCATCCCAGCCGTCGAGGTGCGCAAGCCGCAGCAGCTCGACGAGGTTGACGGCCTCATCATCCCCGGCGGCGAGAGCACCACCATCGGCAAGCTGCTGGTGGCCTACGGCCTGCTCCACCCGCTGCGCGAGCGCATCGCCGCCGGCTGGCCCGTCTGGGGCACGTGCGCCGGCGCGATCCTGCTGGCCAGGGACATTGGCGGCCTCGACCAGCCCCTCCTCGCAACCATGGACATTGTCGTGCGGCGCAACGCCTTCGGCCGGCAAGCCGACAGCTTTGAGGTCGACCTCGACGTGCCGCGCCTCGGCGCGCTGCCCGTGCGGGCCATCTTCATCCGCGCCCCGCGCATCATTGCCGCCGGCACCGGCGTCGAGGTGCTGGCGCGGCTTGCAGACGGGACCATCGCCGCGGCTCGCCAGGGGCGGCTCCTGGCGACCGCCTTCCACCCTGAGCTCACGCCGGACACGCGCTTCCACCGCTACTTCGCCGAGCAAGTGGTCGGCGGCGCGGCCGAGCGATGACTCCGCGCTGCGGCTGGCCGACCGGGAGCGGCGTGTGACCCATCCGGCGCTGGCCGTCCGCCCGCTGCAGCCCGTCGACCTGCCAGCCTACCTGGCCTTCTACCGCGCCGGCCCCGACGGGCAGGGCGTCGTGGGCAAAACGAGCGGGCCGCCGGCGCTGCGCGACCTGCTGTCGAGCGTCGAGCCGCATCGCCAGGTGCTCGTCGCGCGGTTCGACGGGCGCATCGTCGGCTTGCTGAGCGTCGGCAGCGGACCCGGGCTGGACACCTGGACTGTCGATCGGCTGCTCTGCCTGCGCGACGATGCCGCCGAGGAGACCCGCCGTGCCTTGCTCCGCCACCTCTGCGGCCTCGCCGGCGACGACGGCATCCAGAAGATCTTCCTGCGCACCCTGATCGACAGCCCATTGGTCGAGAGCGCGGCGCACGTTGGCTTCACGCGCTACGCCACCGAGGACCTCTACCGCCTGCCCAGCGTGCCCCGATTGCGCACCGCGGCGCCGCCGGGCCTCCAGGCGCGTCGCGGGCGCGACCACCAGCCGCTCTTCCGCCTCTACTGCGCCGCCGTGCCGGCCACCGTCCGCCAGGCCGAGGGCATGACACTCCAAGAGTGGCGCTGGGCCGAGGGCTGGGGCCTGCGGCGCAGCCTGGTCCGCACGCCGCTGAGCGCCGTGCAACGGCGCGACTACGTGCTCGTCCACGAGGACCAGGCCGTGGCCTGGCTCGTCGTCGAGCGCGCGCGGCGCCGTATCATGATCATGACGCACCCGGACGTCGCGGTGCCGATTGGCGCCCTCGTGCGCTTCGGTCTCACGCGGCTATCACCAGGTCGCGATACGTACTGCGCGGTGCGCGACTACCAGGGGGCGCTCGGGCCGACGCTCGAGTTCCTGGGCTTCCGCCTCGTCACGAGCCACACGTTGCTCGTGCGCACGCTGACCGTGCGCGTGCGGGAGCCCAAGCTGGTGCCGGTGCGCGCCTGAGGAGGCTCATGACCCAGCAGCCGGTTCGCCAGCACGAGTACGAGATCGTCGACGACCTGGATGCCCTGCTGGCCGCCCTGCCGCGACGCATCGCCAGCCCGGTCTATGAGCTGGGGGATCGCCACGAGCTGCTGGAGATCGTGCTCGACCTCGGCCGCCGGCCGGAGGCTCGTCTGGCGCGGCGCGAGCTCGAGCTGAGCGACCTGGAGGTCACCTTCGACGACCTCCAGTACGTCGTGGAGCACGTCGGCGAGTTTGGCGACGACAACCGCGCCGGCATCCCGCGCACGCTGCACCGCATCTCGGCCATCCGCAACCGTGCTGCCCGGGTCGTCGGGCTGACCTGCCGCATTGGCCGCGCCGTCTTCGGCACCATTTACATCATCCGCGATATCGTCGAGTCGGGGCGCAGCATCCTGCTTCTCGGCCGCCCCGGCGTCGGCAAGACGACGATGCTGCGCGAGGTCGCGCGCGTGCTGGCCGACGATTTCCGCAAGCGCGTCGTCATCGTCGACACATCGAACGAGATCGCCGGCGACGGCGATATCCCACACCCGGCCATCGGCCGCGCGCGGCGCATGCAGGTGCCGACGCCGACGCAGCAGCACGCGGTGATGATCGAGGCCGTCGAGAACCACATGCCCGAGGTCATCATCATCGACGAGATCGGCACCGAGCTGGAGGCCGTGGCCGCGCGCACGATCGCCGAGCGCGGCGTGCAGCTCGTGGCCACGGCGCACGGCAACACGCTAGAGAACCTGATCCTGAATCCGACGCTCTCCGACCTGATCGGCGGCATCCAGACCGTCACGCTGAGCGATGAGGAGGCCAGGCGCCGCGGCACGCAGAAGTCGGTGCTGGAGCGCAAGGCCCCGCCGACGTTCGACGCGCTGGTGGAGATTCAGGCCTGGGACCGCGTCGCGGTGCACGACAACGTCGCCGAGACGGTCGACGCCCTGCTGCGCGGGCAGGCGCCGCGCCCCGAGCTGCGCTTCACGGACGATCAGGGCGAGCTGCGCCGCGAGGCCGCGCCGGCGGAGCGCGAGGGGGGTCGCGAGGACGGCCGCTTGGCCGGACGGGAGGGCGCGGCGGCGGGGGCCCGCGGGCTGCAGCGCCAGGCGGCGCTCGGCACCGGCGGGCGCATGCTGCGCATCTACCCCTACGGCGTCAGCCACAATCGGCTGGAGCAGGCCATTCGTGAGCTGCACGTGCCGGCGCAGGTGACGCGCAACCTACGCGACGCCGACGCGGTGATGACGCTGAAGAACTACTACCGGCGCAAGCCGACGCCGATTCGCGACGCCGAGTCGGCCGCCGTCCCCATCTTTGTCCTGAAGAACAACACGGTCATGCAGATGCAGCAGTCGATCGCCAGCATGTACGACCTCGACGTGCATGACCCAGTCGAGCAGGCGATGGATGAAGCCGAGGCCGCCGCGCAGCGCGCGCTGACGTCCGAGGAGCGGGTGGAGCTGACCCCGCAGAATGCTTTCATCCGTCGCCTCCAGCACCAGCTCGCCGAGCGCTACAGCCTGACCTCGCGCAGCGTCGGGCGTGAGCCGTTCCGGCGCGTCGAGTTCTTCCGCGAGCGGGCGTAGTGGCCTGGTTCGTGGCCCTCGAGGGCATCGACGGCGCGGGAACCACGACCCAGTCGCATCGCCTCGTCGCCTGGCTGCAAGCGCTGGGTCGTCCGGCGCGCTACACGAAGGAGCCGTCTGAGGGCCACTGGGGCACCCTCTTGCGGCGTGTGCTCACGGGCGCGCTGCGCCGCGCGCGCACGGATGGCAGCGAGGAGCCCTTCGACGAGGCGACGCTGGCTCTGGCCTTCGCCACCGACCGCGTCGACCACCTGGCCAGCGAGGTCGAGCCGGCATTGGCCGCCGGCGTCAGCGTCGTCTGCGACCGCTACGTCCTGTCGTCCCTCGCCTACCAGGGCCGCGCCCTCGACCTGGCCTGGTTGCTGGCCATCAACGGCCGCTGCCGAGCTCCCGACCTCACGCTCTACCTCGACGTGCCGGCCCAGGTGGGCCTGGCGCGCATCGCCGCCGCCCGTCGCGCCCGCGAGCGCTACGAGCAGGAGGCGACCTTGGCCGAGGTGCTGACCGGCTACGCGCGCGGCGTAGCGGCTCTGCGCGAGATCGGCCAGCGCATCGTGACGCTCGACGGCACACTGCCCATCGAGGCCGTCGAGCAAGCTATCCAGGCCGAGGTGCAGCGACTGATGGGCCGCACCCGCACCTAGCCCCCGGCCGGCCCGCCGCCGAGCCCCGGGACGACCATCTTCTCCGGGTCCAGCAGTTCGGTCAGCTCCTGCTCGCTTAGCGTCGTGCGCTCGCGGGCCACCTCGCGCACGGTGCGGCCGGTCTTGGCGGCCTCCTTGGCAATCTCGGCCGACGCGTCGTAGCCGATCTTCGGCACGAGCGCCGTGCAGACGGCCAGGCCGCGCTCGACCAGCTCCGGCCCGCGCGGCGTCGCCTTCAGCCCCTCGACGCACTGGCGCGCGAAGTTGTCGGCCGCGCGGCCGAGCAGCGTGATCGACTGGAGCAGGTCATAGGCCACGATGGGCATCATGACGTTGATCTCGAAGTTGCCCGACTGCCCGGCGACGGTGATGGCCGTGTGATGGCCCATCACCTGTGCGCAGACCATGCATAGCGACTCGGCGATGACCGGGTTGACCTTGCCGGGCATGATCGAGCTGCCCGGCTGCACCTCGGGCAACGCCAGCTCGCCGATGCCGGCGCGCGGCCCGGAGCCGAGCCAGCGAATGTCGTTGGCGATCTTCATCAGGCTCACGGCGACGGTGTTCAACGCGCCGTGCGCCTCGACGGCGTTGTCCAGCGTGCTTTGCGCCTGGAAGTGGCCGGTGGTCTCGCGGAGACGCAGACCCGTGCCGGCGCTGAGCTTCGCGCACACCCGCGCGGCGAACTCCGGGTGCGTGTTGATGCCGGTCCCGACCGCCGTGCCGCCCAGCGCAACCTCGCTCAGCTCGTCTTGAGCGCGGCGCACGCGGGCCAGGGCGCGCTCGACCTGCCCGGCGTAGCCCTCGAACTCCTGGCCCAGGCGGATCGGCGTCGCGTCCTGCAGGTGCGTGCGGCCGGTCTTGATGATCGGCCAGAACGCCTGCGCCTGGTGCGCGAGGGCGCCGCGCAGCCGCTCCAGCGCCGGCGCCAGGTCGTCCTTAACGGCTACGAGCGCCGACAGATGGATGGCCGTCGGGATCACGTCGTTGGACGACTGCCCGAGGTTCACGTGGTCGTTCGGGTGCACCAGGCGCTTCGCGCCGCGCACGCCACCCAGAAGCTCGCTGGCGCGATTGGCGATGACCTCGTTGGCGTTCATGTTCGTCGACGTGCCCGAGCCGGTCTGGAAGATGTCTAGCACGAAGTGCGCGTCGAGCTTGTTGTCGGCCACCTCCTGGGCCGCGCCGGCGATGGCGTCGGCCAGGTGCGCGTCCAGCAGCCCGAGCTCGCGGTTCACCTCGGCGGCCGCGCGCTTGATCAGCCCGAGCGCGCGGATAAAGCGCGGCGGGAAGCGCAGGTCGCTGATCGGGAAGTTCAGCACGGCGCGCTGGGTCGAGGCGCCGTAGTACGCCTCGACCGGCACTTCCAGCGCGCCCATCGAGTCACGTTCGGTACGCACGTGTGCTGCCATGGCGGTACTCCTGTGCAGTCAGTTCTGCCGGTCGGTTCTGCTTTGAGACCAGCGCCCTCAGGCGGTGAGACCCCACCCCGATCCGAATATGGGACGTGATCGGCGCGACACCTGCCGTCTCGTCCACCCGCTCACTCAGGCGGTGAGACCCCACCCCGATCCCAAATATGGGACCCCAGAGGGGGCTCCGCCCCCTGGGCTGCCCGCGTTCCTCGTCTCCACGCCAAAGCTGACGCCGACCTGAACTACGCTCCCGCGCGCGCGGCCTCGATGTCACGCAGGTGCGCCGCGATGTGGTTCGGAATGATGCGCCAGAGCTGCTCCACCGTCACGCGGCCGCGTCTCGGGTGCTCGAACGGGCGGTCGAGGTCGTCGGCTCCCGTGCGGTCGACGAGCGCGAGCGACGTGGCGCGCTGCTGCTCCAGCTCGGCACGGAGCTGCGCTACGCTCCAGGCGTGGCGCTCTTCGACCTTGCGCGCGTTGAAGACGTCGATATCCTCGACCTGGGTAGCTGAGCCGTCGAGCGCGCTGCGCACCATCGCCCGGATGCGCTCGTCGATGGTCGTGAGGTGCGCCAGCGTGTCCTTGGCCGTCCAGCCCTCGTTTGGGCTCGGCCGCCGCCACTCGTCGGCGCCGATTCCGTCAAGCGCCGACGCCAGTCTGTCATACGCCGCGACTATGGTCGCGCGCAGCTCGGCACGGCGATCGGTCATGTGCGCCTCCTCTGAACGCAGCCGCGCGCATTGTAGCGCGCTGCCCCGCCGGTCGCTAGCGCCGCTCGTAGCCCGGGCGCACTTCCTCGGCAGGCGCGGGCGCCGGCGGGTGCGCCGGCAGCGCGGCGGCGCTGCGGGCGCGGCGCTCGTCCAGGCCGCGCCAGAGCGTCCAGGAGACGACGACCGTCAGGCCGGCCATCACGAGCCAGGCCACGCGGTAGCCCGCGGCGTCCGCGAGCGCGCCGAAGAGCGGCGGGCCGAAAATGGGTCCGGCCTCGGCCAGCGTTTGGCTTACGCCCAAGGCCATGCCGGCGATCTGGCGCGGCACCAACTCTGGCACGAGGGCCTGCCGCAAGCCGTGCCACCCGATGGCTGAGAAGCCGAGGCTGAACGCCAACGGCGCTAGCAACCAGATCGACGGCGCCGGAGGCAAGAGCGCCAGGCCCACTAAGAGCACGGCGGCGGCGCCGCCGGCCATGGCCAGCCCCGGCACGCGACGGCCGCGAAGCGTAACATCGCTGAAGACGCCCCAGGCGATGCGCCCGACGAATGCGCCGAGTTGTGCCAGCGCCAGAACCAGCCCACCCACGACCACCGAGAGCCCTAGGTGCTCGCGCAGGTAGAGGATCAGGTAGCCGACGATGACGAACTGGTCGGCGATCAAGACCGCGGCGAACAGGCTGAGCAGCAGCAGCTCGCGCTGCCGCGCAAGCGCCCTCACCTGCCGCCAGCTCGGCCCCGGGATGACCCCAAGCGGGCGCGCGTCCGGCGGGTCGCGGTAGAGGAGCGCCGCGAGCGCCGCCGAGACGAGCGAAGCCGTGCTCAGCAGCACGAAGGACGTGCGCCATCCAGCCAACAGGCCTAGGCTCGGCAGCAGCGCGGCGGTGAGCACCCCGGCGATGGGTCCGCCCGTCTGCTTGATGCCCATGGCCGTGGCGCGGCCGCGCACTGGAAACCACATGAGCACGGCGAGCGTGAGCGCCGGGTTCACCACGCCGAAGGCGATGCCGGCGACGAGCAGCACGGCCAAGCCCTGGGGAAAGGAGGCGACTAGGCTGAAGGCGAAGGCCGCCGCGGCGACGAGGAGCTGCGCCACCGGCACGACCCGGCGAATGCCTAGCGCGTCGGCCGCCCAGCCGCCGACGATGAAGGTGACGACCGTCCCGCCCTGGATGGCCGAGAGGAACAGGCCGACCTCGGCGCGACTGAGCTGGAAGTCGGCCTGAAGGAAGGCGAACAGCGTCGGCAGGCCCTGCCCGACCAATGCGTTGGTCGTCTGCCCCAGCGCCACGAGCCCGAGGATGCCCCAGCGATTCAGCACCGCCCCCTCCGGAGCGCATCATATCCGACGCCGCCGGCCGAGACCAACCGCTGCGCCGGGGCTTGGGCTATACTTGCGCCGTACAGAACCCACCGTGCGGCCGTGGCGAGCGCTGCCCCGTTCCGTGGCCCAGGGCTCCGCGCGCTCATCCCGGCGGCTCGCCGCGCGCGCATACGCGGCCGGCTGCCGGCCGCACTCGCCGAGGTCGTGGTGAGCGCTCCGCCCCCCAAGAAGCCCACGCCGCGCGCGCCGCTGCGACAGGTGGCCGCGGCGTTCTTCTCGATCGGAGCAACCAGCTTCGGCGGCGGGCGGGTCGTCTTCTTCCACGACGAGCTGGTTCGTCGGCGCGGTTGGCTGCGCGACGCCGAGTTCTTGGAGGGGCTTGCCCTCTGCCAGATCCTACCCGGCGGCAACATCGCCAACCTCTCCGCCTATCTCGGCCAGCGCCTCCACGGACCGCTCGGCGCGCTGGTGGCGCCGCTGGGACTCATCCTGCCCGGGGCGCTCCTGATGACGCTGCTCTGCGTCCTCTACTTCGCCGGCTTGCGGTTCGAGGGCGCCGAGGCGGCGTTTCGTGGCAGCGGCGCTGCGGCCGTGGCCCTGGTCGTGACGACGCTCGGGCGCGTCGCCCCGCGCGGGCTGGAAGCGCGCGGCGGCTGGCTCATCGCCGCGCTCACCTTCGCCGGTATCGGGCTGCTGCAGCTCAACATGCTGCTCGTCGTGCCGCCGGTCGCCGCGCTGAGCATCTGGCTCAATCGCCCACAGCATCGGCCGTCGGCGTGAGGCGGCCGTGACGCCCTCGTTCTGGCTCGATCTGCTCGAGCTCGCGCGCGCCTACGCGACGCTGGGCCTCCTTGCCGTGGGCGGCGGGATCGCCATCGTGCCCGAGATGGAGCGCCAGATCGTCGTCGAGCGCGGCTGGCTGACGCGTCGTGAGTTTCTCGACAGCTTCGCGCTCGGGCAGCTCACGCCCGGGCCGGGCCTGCTGATGATCGCCTTCGCCGGCTATCGCGTCGCTGGCCTGCCCGGCATCGCCGTCGCTCTGGCGGCGATCTTTGCGCCTACGTGCATCCTGACCTGGCTGCTGGCGACGCGCTGGGAGCGCTGGCGGCGCTCCCCGGTGGCGCGCGCCGTCGAGCGGGGGCTTGGGCCGGTGGCGGTCGGCCTGCTGGCCGCCGGCGGCCTCTCGCTGACACGCTTGGCGGTCGGCGACGTGCTGACGGCGGCGATCGCCGTGGTCGGGACGCTGGTGCTGTGGCGCTTTGGCCTCGCGCCGGCGGTAATCGTCTTCGGCGGCGGCGCCGTGGGCTGGCTCCTTGGGCGCTGAGAAGCGCGGCCGCGCGTCCACCCGGTCCGGAGCCTACATGTCCGCCCTGGGCGCGACGCTGCTCTGGGGCACGCAGGGGCCGGTGGCCAAGGTGCTGGTCACCGATGCCACGTTCATGCCCCTCGCCGCGCTGCGCGGTGCAGCGGCGGCCGCGCTGCTCCTGGCCATCGTCGGCGGGCAGCGCGGCTGGAAGGCGCTAGCGCTGCCGCGCGACGATCTCTTGCGGGTGGTGGGCGTCGGCGTCGTCGGCCTGGGCATCTGCCAGATCGCCTGGCTCTACGCACTGGTTCACATCCCCGTGTCGGTCACCGTCATCCTGACGAACACCTCGCCGGTCTACATCGCCTTGCTGGCCGTCTTGTGGCTGGGTGAGCCGCTACGGCGCGACATGGTGCTCGGCATGCTGCTCTCGTTCGCCGGGGTCGTGCTGCTGGTGCTGCGCGGCGGAGGCCCGACCGGGGTGCTCGACCCGGGCGGCGTGGCGGCGGCGCTGCTCAGCGGCCTCGGGTGGGCGGTGTTCACCGTCGGGGGCCGTAGCCTCGTCGCGCGCCATGAGCCGACGCGCGTGGTCGCGCTGGCGGCCGTGGTCGGCGCGCTGTGCCTCGTGCCGCTCGCCGCGCTGCTGGCGCCGTGGACCGCGCTCGCGGGCAGGCCCGAGGTGCTGGCCGGCGCTCTCTATCTCGGCCTGGTGCCGGTCGCCATCGGCTACGTGCTATGGTATGGGGCGTTGCGCAGACTGCGCGCCGCGCAGGCCGCGGCGTTCCAGTACCTCGTGCCCGTGTGGACCGTGGCCATTGCCGCCGTCTGGCTTGGCGAGCCGCTGACGGCGCCCCTCGCCGGCGGCATGGCGCTGGTCATCGCCGGCGTCTGGCTGGTGCAGCGCCGGTGATGCGGCCCACTGCGGCGAGGCCGGACGGGAGTGTGCCGCCCGATGTGGCATCGACACGCGCCCGGTGGCGTCGCCGGACTCCTGCGGCGCGCGGGCCTGCGCGGGCGCGCGCCCGAGCCCCGCGGCTACGCGGCGGCCTTCGGCGCGACACTGCTCTGGGGCGTTTCGACTCCGCTGGTCAAGGTCCTGCTGGCGCAGGCCGGCGTCCTCGCCATCGGGTCGGCGCGGTCCGCCGTGGCCACGCTGGTCCTCTCCGTGCTGCTGTGGCTGCGGCACGGTCGCAGCGGCTTCGTCCTATCGCGCGACGAGTTGCTGCGGCTCGCGTTCGTCACCTCGGCCGGCTGGGTGGTCTGCCAGATCGCCTGGCTCGTCGCGCTGGCGCGCATCTCGGCCGCAGTGACGATCATCCTCTCGAACACGTCGCCGATGTTCGTCGCGCTGATGGCGGCGCTCTGGCTGCACGAGCCGCTGGGCCGGCGCGCGCTAGCCGGGCTGGTCGTCTCTTTCGCCGGCATCCTGCTGGTGATCGGCGGCGGGAGCGAGCCGAGCGGGCCACTCGACCTGCTCGGCGTCGGGGCGGCGCTGCTCAGCGCGGCGACCTGGGCCGGCTACACCGTCGGCTGCCGCTCGCTGCTCAAGCGCCACGATCCGCTGCGCATCGCGGCGCTGAGCAGCATCATCGCGTCCTGCTGGATCGTTCCCCTCGGCTTCTTCGAGCCGCCGGAGTCGCGCATTCGCTCGCTGGAGGTCTTGCTGGGCACGCTCTACCTCGGCGTCGTGCCCCACGTCATCGCTAACATGCTGTTTTACTTCGCCCTGCGGCGGCTGCCGGCGGTGCAGGTCGGCGCTTTCCAGTACACCGTGCCGCTGTGGGCAGTGGTCCTGTCCGCCGTCTGGCTCGGCGAGGCGATCACGCCACCGCTCATCGCCGGCATGCTGCTCGTGCTCGCCGGTGTGCGCCTGGCGCAGCAGCGCTGAGGCTGGGGTTGCGCTATACTTCCGCCGGCGTGCGACGGCTGCGCGGCCGTGGGAGGTGTGAGGTGCTCTTCGGCGACCAGGTAGCCATCCGCTGCATCTTCCTGCGCGGCGGGACCAGCCGCGGCCTATACTTCAAGGCGCACGACCTGCCGGCCGACTCGGCCGTGCGCGACGGCCTCCTGCTGTCAGCCTTCGGCAGCCCCGACGTGCGGCAGATCAACGGCATCGGCGGGGGCGACTCGCACACGAGCAAGGTCATGATCATCGCCCGCTCCACGCGCCCCGATTGCGACGTGGACTACACCTTCGGTCAGGTCGGTGTGACCGTCCCGCGAGTGGACTGGAAAGGCAACTGCGGCAACCTCACAGCCGCCGTGGGCATGTACGCGGTCGACGAGGGCCTCGTGCCGCTCGTCGAGCCGGTGACGCAGGTGCGAGCCTTCAACACGAACACGCAGAAGCGCATCTTCATCGACGTGCCGATCAGTGGGCGGCACGCCGCCGTACTCGGCGAGTGCGCCATCGACGGCGTGCCCGGCACCGGAGCGCGCTACCTGGTCGACTTCCGCGAGTCGGTCGGCGCGGGCACGGGCACGCTGCTGCCGACGGGCCACGCGCGCGACACAGTCCGCTGGGACGGCCGCGAGGTCGAGGTGTCCGTCGTCGATGTGGCCAATCTGACCGTGTTCGTCTGCGCGCGCGATGTCGGCCTGCGGGGCGCCGAGCTGGCGGCGCAGCTCAACGCTGATCAGGGTCTGCTCGATCGGCTGGAGGTGCTGCGCGGGCTGCTGGCCGAGCGCCTGGGCATCGTCCCTGATTGGCGCCGCGCCGCCGATCTGTCGCCCGTCGTGCCGTTCCTGTGCCTCGTCGCATCGCCGGCCGACTACCTCGCTGCCGACGGGCGGCCGATCGCCGCGGGCGACGTGGACGTCGTCAGCCGGCCGCTGTCGAGCCAGAAGGCCCACAAATCGCACCAGGCGACCGTGGGCGTGTGCGTGAGCGTCGCGGCGCGGCTGCCGGGCACCGTCGTGCACGAGGTGGCCCGCCCCGACGACGGCACGGGCCGCGTGCGCATCGGCCACTCCGCCGGGACGCTCGGCCTAGCCGTGACGCTCGCGCAGCACCCGGACGGCTACACCGTCGAGCGGGCCGCGCTAGAGCGCACCTGCCGGCGGCTGATGGACGGCGCGGTCTACGTGCCGAAGACGGTGCTGGAGCCGTAGTCGGGCATCACGGCGATGGCTTCGATCTCGATAAGGATGCCCGGGCTGAGGCGGGCGATCTGGATGCCCGTGCGCGCCGGCATGCCCTCCTTGAAGTACGTCCTGTACAGTTCATTGAAGGCCGGTCGGTCGTCGAGGTTCGTGAAGTAGCAGATGACCTTGACGACGTGGTCCATCGACGTCCCGGCGGCCTCGAGCGCGGCCTTGATGTTGTCCAGCGCCTGGCGGCCCTGGCTGAGGATGTCGCTCCCCACAGGCTCGCCGGTCGCAGGGTGCACGCCGGTCGTCCCGGCGGTGAAGACGAAGCCGCCGGCGCGTACGGCCGGCGACAGCACCGGGTTGTGCTTCCTCCCCGGTACGGTGATGCACTCGCGCTGCACGATCTCCTCCTTAGCGCTCCGCTCCGATGGCCTCGTAGAGCACGTGCCGCCGATTGCGCGTGTACGGGCGCACTTCGGTAGCCCAGCGCCCCTCGTCTACGACGGCGCAGAATGCCTGGCTGGTCAGCACGTCGGGGCTCTCGAGCTCGTACAGCGCGATGTAGCGCGGCAGGTCGTCGCTGCGCGAGGTGCGCCGCTCGCCGCCGACGAAGAGCGTCGTCTCGTCCTGCCGCCGATAGCGCCGCGCACCGAGCACGCCGGGCACGCGGCTGATCGCCGGCACGTGCTCGGTGTCGTATACCTCGTTGAGCAGCGCCTCCTTCTCCGGGTCTACGTCCATGCTGACGACGAGCAGGTAGCGCCCCTTACCAGCCATGCCTCGCCTCCCTTTGCGCCGCACAGCGAGTGTCCGGCAGCGCGGCGGCGCTGTCAACCGGGTAGAGCCACCGTCGCGCCGCCGTAGCAGAGCGAAGCAAGTGCACTGTGCGAAGGCTCCCGCAGCACGAGGTACACCGTGCCTCGCTCTCGCTACATCGCGCCGCGCTGCCACATCGCCGTCGGCAGGGCCTCCGGGACGAAGACGACGAGCGCCCCGTACGCTATCAGGGCCACGGCCGCCACGTGCGCCACGCGCGGGCCGACCGGCAGCGACTTCTCGGCGAAGATGAGCACGGTGATCACGGCCATCGCCGCGACGTTCATCACGCCGAGCGGGAACAGGATGACGAACAGCAGCCAGCAGCACCCGAGGCAGTAGACGCCGTGCTCGAGGCCCATGCGCAGCGTGCCAAGGTAGCCGTCGCGCCAGCCGTTTAGGATGAAGTCGAGCGGCGTGCGGCACTTCGCCAGGCAGGCATGCTTCAGCGGCGAAAGCTGGTAGACGCCGGCCAGCACGAGCGTGGCCCCGCCCAGCCGCGCCGTGTTCTCCATCAGCCACATCGACTTCGCCGCTAGCGCCTGCGCCGCCACGGCCGCCGCGTAGGCCAGTGCACCGAAGAGCGTCCAGATCGCCAGGTACGCGCTGACGAAGACCCAGGTCGGCACGAACGACTGCCCGTCCTGCCGCCGGCCGTCGTGCACGCGCGCGAACGTCAGGATCATCGGTGCCGCCGTCGGAAACATCATGGCGACCATCATCGCGACCCAGAGGGCCAGGAAGAGCGGCGCGCTCATACCCATGGTCAGGCCCATCATGCGCTCGTCCGCGCTGCCGGCCTGCCACAGCAGGAGCGCCCACGCCGTGGCCGCCAAGAGCAGCAGCGCCGCCAGGATCAGGTTGCGCTCGCGCGACATCGGATGAGCCGTCGTCGATCTCACCGGTCGTCCTCCGCACGGCCAACGTCGCCGCGGCTACCCGCGTCGCCGCGGCGACGGCTATTGCCGAGCGCACCCCACGTGGCGACGCAGAAGGGCACGGCGTACGTCAGCGGGATCTTCCAGGGCAGCGTCGTCGGGACATCGCCGGCGAGCAGGAGATTGCCCTGGTTGATGGCCACGAGGATCGTTCCGACGACCAGCGCCGTTAGCGCCGAGCGCCCCAGCAGCGGCCGATAGCGGACAGCGCAGCCGAGACGGCGGCGCTCCCCGCCGACGATGTACGAAACGCCGCCCCGGAGCGCGCACCCACAGCGGGAGCATGCTCGCGGGCCGCCGCCCTCGCCACCGCCCGCTCCCGTCGAAGCCTGCCTGCTCGGCGTGCCCACGACTCCGCCACCGCCGCACCTCGGGACCCCGCCCGTACGGGTCAGCGCCCCGACCCAGGAGATATTATCGCGGACGTGGCAGCGCCGTGGAGTAGCCGGGCGTATCATATGAAATCAGGAGTTAGGCGCGGGAGGCAACGATGTGCGAGCTCCTCGGCCTTGCGTTCAGCGAGCCGGTAACCGCCCGTGTCTCTTTTCGCGGTTTTCGGCATCGTGGCAGCTATAACCCCGACGGGTGGGGTTTGGCTTGGTTTACCAGCGATCAGGCGAACATCTGCAAGGAGGCGAAACCGGCGAACGAGAGCGAGGAGGCTGCCGCGCTGGCCGAGGAAAGGCAACTCACGAGCCGGATCTTCATCGGTCACGTGCGCCGCGCCAGCATCGGGGGAGTATGCTACGATAACACTCACCCGTTTCAGCAGGCTCTTCGCGGTGCCAGCGTCGTGCTCGCGCACAACGGCACGCTGCAAGGACTCCGCCCGCCCAGGCGCTTCCGCCCCAAGGGCAAAACGGACTCGGAGCAGGCGCTCTGTCTGATGCTCGACTGGATGGACGAGAAGGACGTGTCGTTTTCCGACTTTGCCGAGATCGAAACATGGCTGCGGGATCTGAACGACCGCGGCAAGATGAACTTGTTGTTTTCCAACGGTTCCGAACTCTTCGCCTATCGTGACAGTAATGGCTATAATGGCCTTTGCTTCACCTACCGAAAGGCGCCCTTCTCCTCGATCAGGCTCGAGGACGAAGATTGCGGTGTAGAGCTTGCAGAGGAAAAGCGGCCGTCGGAGAAGGGCTTCGTGATTGCCACAAGACCCCTGACGAACGAACGATGGTGCGATCTGACGAAGGGTCGCCTCCTCGTCATCCGTGACGGGGAGGCGGTGTTTGGTGATCCTCGTTCCTAAGCAGCAATAGCACCGGCCGGCGCTGATGAGGCGCCAGCGCCACGGCCGCTAGACGATGGGGGCGAGGCGACGGGCAGCCCCGGGGTCACGCGCCGACCTCGACCTCGACCGGCGCGATGATCGCAGCAGGCAGCGGCTCTGACAGCGGCGTGTCCGCGAAGTAGAGCTCGAGCGCCTCGCGCAGGTTGGCAAGTGCCGCTTCGATGCTGCGGCCCTGGCTCGCTACCTCGACCTCAAGGCACC
>JACQUS010000387.1 GCA_016210125.1 Chloroflexota bacterium
CGCCCCGAGTGCGCCACGACCAGTCGGTGCGCGCCATCGCTGCACGTGGGCGCACGGGTGGCACCGCCGGCGGCTGCGCCGCAAGGGGATAGACCTCACCCCCGGCCCCTCGCTGGGGCGAGCCGCCTTCGGCGACCTCTCCGCATGCGGAGAGAGGGAGCAAAGAAGAAGATTCCAGAGGGGGCTTCGCCCCTCTGGAATCTCTCTAGGGGCGGAGTGGCGTAGCCGCGAAGGTTCGTTTCAGCGGCGGCCGTAGGAAAAGAGGTCCTTGGGCTCGTGCCGAGCGCGGGAGCTGAGGGCCGAGCCCTAAAGATGGCTCTTCAGCCGCTCGGCGGCGGCGCGGGTCATGCCCGGCACGCGGGCGAGGTCGTCGATGCTGGCGGCCTGGATGGCGCGCAGGCTGCCGAAGTGGCGCAGCAGCGCCGTCTTGCGTTTGCCGCCGATGCCCGGCACCTCGTCCAGCGGCGAGGCCAGCGCGCGCCGGCCGCGCACGCGGCGGTGGTAGGTGACGGCGCAGCGATGCGTCTCGTCGCGAATGCGCTGCAGAAGGAACAGCACCTGCGAGCCGCGCGGCGGTGCGAGCGCGTCGGGGTGCTCAGGGGTGTAGACCTCCTCGCGCTGCTTGGCCAGGGCGACGACCGGCAGGTGCTTCAGGCCGAGGTCGCGCAGCACGTCGAGCGCGGCGTTGAGCTGCCCGCGGCCGCCGTCGATGATGACCAGGTTGGGCCAGGCGGCCCAGCCGTTGCCCTGGCTGCCGCCGCGCTCAACCTGCTCGCCCGGCGCGAGGTCGAGCGCCGCGTCGTCGGCCGGCGCCGGCGGCGCGCCGGCGGCCAGCGCACGGCGGAAACGCCGGCGCAGCATCTCCTGCAACGCGGCGAAGTCGTTCTGCCCGTCGACGGCCTTGATCTGAAAGCGGCGGTACTGCCCAGGAACTGGCTGCCCGTCCTCGAAGACGACCATCGCGCCGACGACGGCCGTACCCTGCACGTTCGACACGTCGTAGCACTCGATGCGCCGCGGCGGCTCGTCGAGCTGCAGCAGCTCGGCCAGCTCGTTGGCCGCCGCGCTGGCCTTCTGGCGATTGGCCATCCAGCGCTGGCGCATCTGCTCCAGCGCCTCGGCGGCGTTTGCAGCGACCTCCTCCAGCAGCGAGCGCTTCGGCCCGCGGCGCGGGACGCGGATGGTGACGCGGTCGCCGCGCTTCTCCCGTAGCCACTGCTCGATGATCCCCATGCGCTCGAGCTCGTGGCCGACTAAGATCTCCGGCGGGATATAGGGCGCGCGGTCGTAGAACTGCGTGATGAACTGCGCGAGGATGGCCCGCCCGTCCTCGTCCTGCGTGCCTTCGAGCAGGAAGTGCTCGCGGCCCATCACCTTGCCGCCGCGGATGAAGAAAACCTCGACGCAGGCCTCGCCGTTGGCGCGGGCAAAGGCCACGGCGTCCTGGTCCTCCATGCGCGTGGAGATGATCTTCTGCCGCTCGGCGACCTTCTCGACAGCGCGAATCTGGTCGCGCAGCCAGGCAGCGCGCTCGAACTCCAGCCGATCGGCGGCCTCGCCCATGCGCTGGCGCAGGTCCTTGAGGATGAGCTCGTGCTTGCCTTCGAGGAATAGGCAGACCTGGTCGACGACCCGCCGGTACTCCGCTTGGCTGACCGCGCCGATGCACGGGCCGAGGCAGCGGCGGATGTGGTAGTCGAGGCACGGCCGCGGCGCGTCGCCGGTGATGGTCATCGTGCAGGAGCGATAGGGGAAGAGCTTGTTCAGCAGGTCCAGCGTGCGCCGCACCGAGGTCGAGTCGGCGTAGGGGCCGAAGTAGCGCGCGCCGTCGCGCTCGGCCTTGCGCGTGATGTAGACACGCGGCCAAGGGTCGGTGAGGTCGACCTTGATGTATGGGTAGTGCTTGTCATCGCGCAGTCGGACGTTGTATTTGGGCCGGTGCTTCTTGATGAGGTTGCACTCGAGCAGCAGGGCTTCGAGCTCGGAGTCGGTGATGACGTAGTCGACGTCGTGCGCCTGCTCCAGAAGGCGCCGAATCTTGATCGACTGGCCGCGGCTCTGGAGGTAGGAGCGCACGCGCTGGCGCAGGTTGACGGCTTTGCCGATGTAGAGGGGCTCGCCCTGACCGTCGCGGAAGATGTAAACGCCGGGCTTGGGCGGCAAGCCGTGCATGTGGTCGTGGAGTGACATGGGGGCACACCTGGCCAGCAGAGTATACCATTTGGCGCGCCGCGCGGTGGTATAATGGCGGCATCGGTCAGGAGGAGTCGCATCTGGAGCCACTAGAGCTGGCGCGGCTGGTCACCGAGCTGTGCTCCGAGCGTAAAGCGGAGGAGGTCGTCCTTCTCGATATTCGCCGGTCCACGGTCATCGCCGACTACTTCGTGATCTGTAGTGGAACGAGCGAGCGCCATCTCGGCGCGCTCAGCGAGGAGATTCGCGAGGAGCTCGGGCGCCAGGGCGAGCGTGGCCGACGCGTCGAAGGGTCGCCGCGCTCGGGCTGGATTCTCCTCGACTATGGCTCCGTCATCGTCCACCTCTTCAGTCGCGCGGAGCGCGACTACTACCGTCTCGAGCGCCTCTGGGCCGCGGCGACGCCGGTGCTGCGGCTGGAGTGATGCCCGCGCGGCGGTTCGCGCGGCCGCCGGCGCGAGGCCCACGCGTCGGTTCGCGCCGCCGCGGGTGGTCGAAGCTGAACTCGGGCTGCTCGGCGGGGCCTGCGGCTCAGCAGGCGCATTGTCCGCGCCGGATGCGTAGCGGACGCCGAACGTGCGACTCGGCTTGTCATGGTCTCTGGCTCAGCAGGAGCCTCGCCCTCCCCGGATGTGCTACGGCGGGAGGGCGAGGCTCCCGCGCAGCCGTGCCGCCGGCTTCTCCCGAACCGCTCCGTCGTCCCCGACCCCCGGGCTGAGACGCAGAGGGGACGAAGCCTCCTTCGGGCTCCCCACCCGCTCCGCTCCCCCTCTCCGAGTCGGAGAGGGGGCCGGGGGTGAGGTCCATCCTCCGGCGGCGCAGCCGCCTTTCATGCAGGCGTGGCGTCCCAGAGGGAGATGATCAACTGCCTCGTGCTACAGTAGAAGAAGGCGGGGCTGTCGCAAGGTCGGTGCGGCGGCGCGCGCCGCTCCGCGCCGGCCGTTCCTCGACGAGGAGGGATGTGTCATGACGGCGTGCCGCGAGCGTCTCATCACCTACTTCCAGCAGCATGGCGTCGCCTACAGCACGACCGCTCATCCCACGGCGTACACCGCTCAGGAGGTCGCCGCGGTCGAGCACGTGCCGGGCAAGCTGGTGGCCAAGGTCGTCATGGCCGTGACGTCCCGCGGCCCGCTGATGCTCGTGCTGCCGGCCACGCAGCGGGTCGACGTCGAGGCGCTGCGAGAAGCCCTGGGCGACGCGGATGCCCATCTGGCGCACGAGAACGAGTTTGCCGACCTCTTCCCCGACTGCGAGGTCGGCGCGATGCCGCCGTTCGGAAATCTCTACAACGTCCCGGTCGTGGTCGACCGGTCGCTCAGCGAGGACCCAGTGATCGTCTTTCGGGACGGCTCGCACCGCGAGACCATGCAGATCGCCTATGCGGACTATGAGCGCCTGGTGGCGCCGGACGTGAAGGAGTTCTCCCGGCACGTCTAATACGGATTCCGTATAAGAGCCGTTCGCCTTGGCGATGGTGGCAGGCGTCGAGGCGTCCCTTGTGATCGCCCCGCACGGGCCAAAGACAAGCTCGCCCCTGCGATGCCGCGTCGATGGGAACGCAGCATCAGGCGCAGCGGGCAGGCTGTGCCGGGCTGCCGCGCCGCTCGCCGGCGCCGGTGCGGTAGGCCGCCCGCCGTGCCTATGCCGGGCGATGCGGGCGGACAGCCGTGATCGCCCTATGCACTCAGCCAGCCGTAGGCGGCTGCCGGTGCGCGGCTCCAGGCTGCGATGTGGGCAGCAGCGCCTCCGACGCGCCCAGCGCCTCCGTCTGCCGGACGTGAGCCAAGAAGCCTGGCGCCTGGAGCTTGCGCTGCGCCACGTGTTGAATGAGTGCCGCGGTCGCGCTCTCGATCTCGCGCCGCAGCGGCGGCGCGAGGCGCAGCCGCCGCGCCGTGGCATAGTCGCCGCGCTGGAGCAGCCGCAGCACCTTCAGCGCGTTGACTGTGAGCGGACGCGACGCCTCGTCGCGCGCGCCGCAGCGCGAGCAGAGCGTCCCGCCGGCCGGTGGGCTGAGCGCATTGACCACCGGCTGAAGCGTCTCCTGGCAGCCCAGGCAGCGGTGCAGCTCTGGCTGGTAGCCCGAGGCGCTTAGAGCCCCCACCTCGAAGGCGCGCACGGCCACGAACGGGTCGGCCTCCTGCTCCACGTGCTGCAGCGCCTGCGCCAGCAGGTCGTAGAGCGGCTCGTTCTCCTGGCGCTCCGCCGTGAGTTGGTCGAACACCTCGACGACGCAGTAGGCGTGCGCCGTCCACCAAAGGTCCTCACGGGCGCGGCGGTGCGCGTCGAGCGTCTGCGCCTGCGTCACCAGGTCCAGCTCGCGCCCGATGGCGAGCAGCAGCGCGCTGCGGACGAAGGGCTCGAGGTGGCCGGCTAGGCGGCTCGTCGGCCGGCGCACACCCTTGGCCAGCGCGCGTAGCTTGCCGTAGCGCGGCGTGGCGAGCGTGAGGATGCGGTCGGCCTCGCCGAGGTCGAAGCGGCGCAAGACGATGGCCTCGGTGCGGTAGACGTGCGGGCGTGCCACGGGTCCTCTGAGCGCGTCATGTGCATACTGATTGTACCGTGGCCGAGCGATCGGCCGGGCGTCGTCGGACGACGCAAGGCGTGCCGAGCGGCAGCAGGTCTTGCCTCGGCGAAAGGCTGCCGCTACAGTACCGGAGGGCGAGCGCCGGCGATGGCGCCGCAGCGCGGGAGCAGCGGCTCGTGAGCTACGAGACCATTATCTACGAGAGAACCCGAAACCTCGCCACCATCACGTTCAATCGCCCGGAGCGGCTGAACGCCTGGCCGTTTCGCGGCGGGATGACGGAGGAGTTCCACGCGGCGCTGGACGAAGCTGCCGAGGACGACGACGTGAAGGTGGTCGTCCTGGTTGGCGCCGGCCGCTGCTTCTCGGCCGGCCACGACCTCTCCGAGGTCGGGACGGTGTACGGATACGGCACCGGCCGGCCGGGCGAGCGCCGGCCGAGCCAGCGCGTGCGTCTCAAGCTCGACTTCGAGGCCTTCGAGCGCAACCATCGGCGGGTCTTTCTCTTCCCCAAGCTGACGGTGGCCCAGATCCATGGCTACTGCGTGGGCGAGGGGCTGATCCTGGCCGAGTGCTGCGATATGGCCGTCGTCGCCGAGGACGCGCAGCTCTCGCACGCCGACCAGCGCATGGGCTTCGCCGGCAGCGGCCAAGGCGCCCTCGCTATCCTCGTGGCCACCGTCGGGCTGAAGCGCGCGCTCGACCTGCTGCTGACCGGTCGGGTGCTCAGCGGCAAAGAGGCGGCGGAGATCGGGCTGGTGAACCAGGCCGTTCCGCCCGCCGAGCTCGGCGAGACCGTCGCTCGGCTGGCCGAGGCCCTGTGCCGCCTGCCGCGCGACGGCATCGCCATCGGCAAAGCGCACCGCGCCATCATGTACGAGGCGATGGGCCTGACCGTCGGCTTTCCGCTCGGCGCGACGACCCATACGCTATTCACGAACCTGCGCTGGGAGTCCGACGAGTACAACTTCTTCAAGCAGCGGCGCGACCAGGGCCTGCGGGCCGCGATCCACAAGCGCGACCAGCGCTATCGCGATCTGGTGTAGTGTTACAGACCCACACGTCATTCTGAGTTTTCATGTCCCGTTGGGACACCCCACGGATGAAAAGGACATTTTTTTCAAAGCAGGAGCGAAGCGACGAAGAATCTGTGCGCGGAATGTCGCCGCTGCGCCTTTGGGGGCACGGATTCTTCGCGCCGTGCAGGCGCTCAGGATGACAGACGTGGCCACCGGGAACTTTGGTACTAGGCACGCTGGCGTCGAGAGGGACTGAACGTGAGCTTGGCCAACTGGCAGGACGAGTATCGGCGCAAGCTGATGAGCGCTGAGGAGGCGGTACAGTTCGTCAAGAACGGCGACTCGGTCGTCGTGCCGCTGGGGCGCGAGCCTGAAGCGCTGGGCTTGGCGCTGGCTGCGCGCCAGGACGAGCTGCACGACATCCACTTGACCGTCTACGCACCTGGTCTGGACTTCGGCTGGTACGACCCGGGCTGGGAGGAGTCCTTTCGCGTAACCGTGGCGTACATCTTCCCACGTGGCATCAGCCGCGAGTTCATGGACGCCAGGCGCGGCGACTTCTTGATCCAGAGCGTCTTCGGCGCGCCCTGGGACATGCGCGACGAGC
>JACQUS010000370.1 GCA_016210125.1 Chloroflexota bacterium
GCCTCCGGGCGCGCTGGCTCCACCCGCTCCGGGGGCGCCTCCGCAGGCCGCACGAGCTCGGGCCGGGCGGCCGGCGGGCTGGGCTGGATCGCCGGCCGCCGGCGGGGCGGGGGTGGCGCGCCCCGCCGGCCCGGCGGCGCGGCCGGGGCCTGCGCCGGCGCCGCGCCCGCCGCCTCGATGAGGCTGCGGTACGGCACGAATTCGTCGGCCAGCTCGCGCAGGACGTTCGCCGCGTAGTCCGGGCCAATGACGACAACGCGCTTGCTGCGCAGGCGGACCAGCCGCACTACGGGGAGAATATCTTTGTCGCCGCTCACGATGACGAACACGCTGACGTAGGGCAGCAGGTGCAGCGTTTCGACGCAGTCGGCGACCAGAACTGGATCAGCGAGGCTCTTCCCGCGCGCCATCTGGGTGACGGCATCGGACTCGAAGCGGAATGTCGGGGCGTAGACGGGCTCGACACCGGCCTTGTAGACGCTGAGGCGCTCGCTCAGCGTGTTCCACTCGGCGTAGGCACGCGCGACGACGAGCGTCCCGTACTCCTGCGCCTTCTCCACGATACGCCGCACATCCGGCGCCGCGCCGGCCAGGTCGGCGGCGATGCTAATGGCCAGATTATCCCAGTCGATGAACAGCCCAACGTAATCTTGCTTGGTCTCTCGCACTCCTCACGCGCCTTTCCACGCGCAGACACGGCTCGCCGTGTGCCGACGCACAGGGCGGTGCGCGCCGCGTGTATAGTGCTAGCCGGAAGATTCGGCGCTCAAGCATGAGGCGCCGAGCCGCCAAAGCTCCCGGCTGCACATCCCTCACCCGGGACTGCTTCCTCGGACCGCCCAGCCATCGGCGACCCGGCACCGACTGGTCGTCCGCTCCGCCGGCAGTATACACCACCGAACCATCAGCCGCAATCGCGCTCGGCGCGGCCAACGGGCGGTGGTGGGCGAGCTTGTCCTGTCTGCCTGAGGCTACGGCGCGCTCTCGTCGGCCAGCAGGCGCTCGACGAGCAGCGCCAGCCCGTCGGCCTCGACATCGCCGGCGACGAGCGCCGCTTGCGCGCGCACGGCCAGCGGGGCGTTAGCCATCGCCACGCCTAGCCCGGCCGCGGTGATGAGCGGCAGGTCGTTCGGCCCGTCCCCGACGCCGACGACCTCCGCCAGTGACACGCCGTACGCCGCGGCGAGCGCCGCCAAACCGGTGGCCTTCGACACCTCGCCGGCGACGACGTTGACGAACGATATCTCCGGATACCCGGCCACGTGCGCCCAGCTAAAGCGCAGCCGGCCGGCGAAGGAGCGGCCGAGCGCGCGAACCACCTCGCGCTCGTCGTCCCGCGCGACGACGAGCTCAGCCTTGACGACCCGCGCGGTCCGCACCAGCGCCGCGAGGTCGGCCTGCTGGTCGGGGACGCCCTGCACGCGGCTGTGCAGCGCGCTCAGCCCGTCGCGCCGCGCCACGTAGTAGCCGTCGGGCGTGTAGAGCTCGAGGTTCAGTCCGGCGGCCGCCACCGCCTCGACTAGGCTCGACGCCGTCGCCACCGGCAGCGGCCGCAGCGTGACCACCTGCTCGACCGCGGCGTCGCTCACCAGCGCGCCGTCGAAGAAGATGTGACAGCCGTTCAGCTCCAACGCATACAGCAGGCCGGCGCAGGCGCGCGGCACGCGCCCGGTGCACAGGGCGACGCGCCAGCCGGCCGCGCGGGCTGCGCGCAGCGCGGCGACCACGCGCGCCGACGGGTGCAGGCTCGCGCCGATGAGCGTGCCGTCGACGTCGGTGACCAGCAGGCGGTAGCGCGGCATCAGCGAGCGCTCCGGTCACGCGGCGGCCGCCCGCCGCGCCGCACACGGCGGGCCAGCGCCGTCCAGAGCCGCTGCCAGAGCTCCGGCCCCGGCAGGCGCGCGGCCATCGCCGCGACCGCCGGCGCGCTGCCGGCGATCACCGGGCAGGCCCACTTGCGCAGCTCGTCCGGCCGCGTCGCCGGCCGGCGCCCGTCGCCGAAGCCCTCGAAGGCCCGCCAGCGGCGCATGTGCGGCGGCCGCCAGAGCACGGCTCCGCCGGCCTCCTGCACCAGCAGCAGGCCGGCCGCCAGGTCCCAGACCTTCGGCCGACCGAAGATGGCCGCCTGGAGCGCGCCCGAGGCCACCAGAGCCAGCTCTAGGGCAACGCTGCCCAGCGAGCGCGTGTCGGCGTAGCGCAGGTCGTCGCTCGGCCGCAGCCGCCGCCAGAGCGGCGCCGGCACGCCGACCAGGCGCGCCGACATCGGCAGGGCCGGGGCCACCGCGCGCAGGGGCGTCTCCAGGGGCGTCTCACTCAGCCAGGCGCCGCCGCCGAGCCGTGCGTGCAGGATGGCCGGTTCGGGCCGCAGCCCGACCGTGCAGAAGAGCGCGCCGGCCACCGGTCGCCCTCGCCAGAGCGCGCCCACGGAGACGGCGAACAGCGGCAGGCCATTGACGAAGTTGCGCGTGCCGTCCAGCGGGTCGACGGCCCAGACGATCTCCGACTCGGCCGGCCCGCTCGGCTGCCCCTCCTCGCCGAGGACGGAGTGGTCGGGAAAGTCGCTCGCGATGGCTGCACATAGCGCCCGCTCGATGGCGCGATCCAGCTCGGTGACCGGATTGGTCTGTGCCTCGTCCTTGAACTCGACCACGCCACGCAAGGGATAGCCGGCCAACGCCATGCGCCCGCCCTCGGCAGCGTAGCGTGCCGCCGCGTCGCCGATGCGCGCCAGGAGCGTGGCGTCGAGCACGCTCAGCGCACCACGTCGAACGACCGCGCCAGCGCGTCGAAGCGCTCCGGAACGTCGACTACCGCTCCGTCGGGCCAGCGGAGCTCGCTTGGGAGAGCGGCATCACGCCTCGCCGGCCCGTCCGGCACGGCGGCCGGCCGCCCGGCATGCGGCGGCGCCCATTCGGCCACGTGGGCGCGCGCCCAGGTGCGCAGCGCGCTGCGCACCTGGGCTGCCGCGTCGGCCACAGGCGGCAGGTGCAGCAGGACGACCGCCAGGCTCGCAACGAGCAAGCAGCGCAGGAGCGGCGTGTGCATGGCCATCAGCCTTCAGCTATAGGCCGTCATCTGTCAGCCGGCGAGCGCGTATGCGCAATCCACGGAAGCGCGACGGCTTCTCCTGCGCCAAGCGGCTTTCCGTGCGCAGGGACAGGCCCCGCCGCGACGTTTCGCCGCCCGCCGGTCAGCCGGGGCTGCGCGCCTTCAGGCCGCACCCTAGCCACGAGACGACGCCGGCGGCACGCGTACGCATATAAGACAATGATACTACTTCTCCCCAAAAAGGGCGGTGGCCCGTCGCCGATCGGCCTGAAAGGGGGAATCCAAAGGGGGCTTGGCCCCCTTTGGCGGATCCTCCCGGGGAGGCGCCGGGCCGCTCGCCTCAGTACGCCCCGCGCCCGCGCAGCACCGCCGGCAGCGTGCGCGCCAGGATGCGCAGGTCGGCCGCCAGCGACCAGCGCGCCATGTACTCCAGCTCCAGCGGAACGCGCTCCTCCACGCTCAGGTCGGCGCGGCCGTGCACTTGCGCCGGGCCCGTCAGACCGGGCCGGACGGCCAGCCGCTCGCGCTGCGCCGGCGTGTAGCGCGCGACGACCTTCGGCTCCTCCGGCCGCGGCCCGACCAGGCTCATCTCGCCGCGCAGCACGTTCCAGAGCTGCGGCAGCTCGTCCAGCGAGCGGCGCCGCAGCCAGCGCCCGACGCGCGTCACCCGCGGGTCGTCGCGCAGCTTGACGTTGGGCTGCGCCAGGCGCCGGCGCTCCCATTCCTCGTGCGTGCCCTGGGCCATAGTGCGGAACTTGTGCATGACGAAGGGTCGGCCGCCCAGGCCAATGCGCTTCTGGCGAAACAGCACCGGGCGGCCGCCGTCGAGCCGGATGGCCAGCGCGATGCCCGCCAGCAACGGCGCCAAGGCCGCCAGCAGTGCCGCTGACACCGTCACGTCGAGCAGTCGCTTCAGCGCCTTCGAGAGCAGCAGCACGCCGAGGCGCGGCCATCGCACCAGCCCGCACGCCAGCCCGGCGTTCAGGGCCACGGCGCGCGTCAGCATCAGCGGTACGGCCAGCGGCAGCGCGTCTGGATCGGCGCGCGCCACGCGGCGCGTGAACGGGGCCAGCGACGCGCCGAAGGCCAGCGCAAGCGCCACCAGGGGCGGCCGCGCCCAGCGGTAGCGCACGGCCAGCAGGCCACCGAGGACCAGCAGCGGCAGCGCGAGCACCTGCACGCGGAGCGTCGCCGGCGTGCGCGAGTCGCGAAAGGCCTTCGCCGGGTGCAGGCAGTGCAGGAAGCACTTCCAGTAGGCAATGCGGAACTTGCGCCGCGCGTAGGTCCCTAGCGTCTCGACGTGCCGGTGATAGACCGTGGCGCGCGGAGCGAAGACCAGCCGATAGCCGCGCTGGGACAGGCGGAAGGAGAGCGCCTGGTCCTCCACCGACGCCGCCGGAAAGCGCTCGTCGAAGCCGCCGTTCGTCAGGAACACCTCGCGCCGGTAGGCGGCGCAGTAGGTGTCGACGAAGTCGATGGCCGCGTGGTGCAGCAGCTCGTCGTACTTCTCCTCGTACTCGAGCTGGACGCAGCGCGGGAGCCGACGTTGCTGCACGGTGCGCAGGACGCCCTTGGCCCCGGCGACCTCGGGATCGGCGAAGACGGCCAGCAGCTCCTCGAGCCAGTCCTCGGCTGGCGCGCAGTCCGCGTCGGTGAAGCAGACGATCTCCCCGCGCGCCAGCGCCACGCCGCGGTTGCGGGCCGCCGCCGGGCCGCGGTGCTCCTGTCGTTCGGCTACAACGTCGAACCCCCGCAGCAGCTCGGCGGTGCCATCGGTGGAGCCGTCGTCGACGACGATGACCTCGTAGCGCTCGCGGGGGTAGGTCTGGAGCGCCAGGGCGCGCAGCGTGGCCGGCAGCGTCGCCGCGGCGTTGTGCGCTGGGACGACGACCGAGACGAAGGAGCGGCTCACACGCTTCGGCCCCTCCGCTGCCGCCGCCGCCGCGTCGGGTCGTCGCCCTGCGAGGGTGGTCGCGACCAGTCGTCGCCGACGACCAGCAGGAACAGCGCGCCGAGTGCGCTCGGCACGACGACGACGGCGACGTAGTGCACGACGCCAAAAGCCAACGCCACCGACGCGCCGACGCCGAACGGCAGCAACGCCGCCACACTCAGCGCTTGAAAGACGCCGATGCGCCCCGGCGGCGACGGCAGGGACGCGCCGACGTAGAGCGCCAGGAGCACCAGCAGCGCCGACTCGAGGCGCGGCGGGGCACCCACGGCTTCGAGGCTCCACCAGTTCGCCGCCGCGCCCGCGCCCAGTCCGGCAGCCGTCCAGAGCAGCGCCCGCGCCAGCACGCCACGGCGTGTGCTCACCTGCACGCCGAGCCAGAAGTAGGCCGACTGCGCGCGCAGCCAACGCGGGCCATTGGCCAGGCCGAGCCAGAGCACGATGAGGACGAGCAGGCCGCCGACGAGAGTCAGGACTGGCGCGGCGAGCTTCAGCCACACCGGAACGGGCATCAGCAGGCCCAGCAGCAGGGCCACGGTGAGCAGCCCAAGGGCGTCGAGCAGCTTCTCGGCTAGGACTGTGCCCAGCACGTATCCGGACCCGGCCGGCCCGGCCCGCAGCAGGGCCGTCCGCACCGCTTCGCCCGCACCGACGCGCACCGGCAGGCCATTATTGGCGAGCTGCCCGACCAGCACTAGCCCACACGCGAGCTGCGGGCTGACGGCCACGTCGCCCGCCAGGAGCAGGCGCCAGCGCATCCCCTTGCTCCACACGGCCAGAAGGACGCATCCGAGCCCCGCCAGCGCTGCCGGCCAGCGCACCTGCGCCAGAGCACCTCCGACCACGGCCCAGTCGATCTCGTGCCAGAGGACGGCGAGGCTCAGCACGAGGGCCGCGACGATCACCAGGCGCAGCAGCCTGCGCAGGCCTCCGCAGCGGGACACCAGCCCGCGACCCGCGGCGCCGAGCCCGCGCCAAAGCCGACGATCGGCGCACGGGGGACCGTCGTGCTCCCCGTCGCCCTCCCCTGCGCTCATCGCCGCCACCAGCGGTCGCTCAGACCAGCCGCACGAAGTGCCGGCCGCGGCGGAGCACCGCCCCAGCGCGCAGCGCCAGCGTCTGCGTGCCGGACGGGACGCGCCTGCCGTCGACCAGGACGGCCCCCTGCGCCACCAACCGGCGCGCCTCGCTCTTGCTCGCCGCCAGGCCGGCAGCCGTCAACAGTTCCAGGAAGGCGCTGAAGTCGAGCGTACGCTCCAGCGCGCCCAGCCGGTAGTCGGGCATCTCCGTCGGCTGCTCGCGCCGCTGGAAAATGCGCTCGAACTCCGCCTGCGCGGCCCCGGCGGCCGCCGCGCCGTGGAACTGCGTGACGATCTCGCGCGCCAGACGCTTCTTCAGGTCCATCGGGTTGCCGCCGAAGCCGTCGATCTGCTCCAGCGGCACGTCGGTCAGCAGCTCGAAGTAGCTGCGCACCAGCGTGTCGGGGATGCTCATGACCTTGCCGAACACGTCGTTCGGCGGCTCGTTCAGCGCGATGTAGTTGTCGAGGCTCTTGGACATCTTCTGCGCGCCGTCCGTGCCGACCAGAATGGGCACGAGGAAGACCGACTGCGGCGGCTGGCCGGTAGCGCGCTGGAGCTCGCGCCCGACGAGGCAGTTGAACTTCTGGTCAGTGCCGCCGAACTCGACGTCGGCCTGGATAGCTACCGAGTCGTAGGCCTGGAGCAACGGGTAGAGCAGCTCGGTCACGCTGATCGGGCTGCCGGCCTCGTAGCGGCGGGCGAAGTCCTCACGCTGGAGCATCTGCGCAACGGTGAACGTGCTCGTCAGGCGGATTACGTCCGCCAGGCCGAACCCGCCGTACCACTCGCTCTGCCAGCGGACGGTCGCGCGGGCGCGGTCGACGACGAGGAAGAACTGCTCCAGATACGTCTGCGCGTTGGCGCGCACCTCCGCGGCGCTGAGCATCGGCCGCGTGGCCGACTGCCCGCTCGGGTCGCCGATCTGCGCCGTCCAGTCGCCGACGATGACCACGACCTCGTGGCCCAAGTCCTGGAGCTGCCGCAGCTTGCGCAGCCCGACTGCGTGGCCCAGGTGGAGGTCGGGGCGGCTCGGATCGAAGCCCTGCTTGAGCCGCAGCCGCCGACCGGACGCCAGCTTCCGGTGGAACTCGTCCGCGGGGATGATCTCGGCGACGCCGCGCCGCAGCACCGTATCGAGGTCCACCGTCACGCTCACCGCTCGACCTTCTCGCTGCGCGCCGCGCCGGCGCCCAGCACGGCGCGCGCCTGCGCCGCGTCGCGGGCGATCTGCGCCCGCAGCTCGTCGAGGCTGGCAAAGCGCCGCTCCTCGCGCAGCCGCTCGACGAAGACCACGCGCACGCGCTGGCCATAGAGGTCGCCGCCGAAGTCGAACAGGTGCACCTCGAGGACGACACGCTGCTCGCCGAAGCTGGGGCGCACGCCGAGGTTGGCGACGCCGGGCCGCTGCCCGGCCTCGCCGGCGACCTGGAGGCGCACCGCGTACACCCCGTGCGCCGGCAGCAGCCGGTCCTCCGGCACGCCGACGTTGGCCGTGGGGAAGCCGAGCGGTCGGCCGCGCCCGGCGCCGCCGACCACCTGGCCGACCACGTCGTACGCCCGGCCGAGCAGCCGATTGGCGTGCTCCAGAGCGCCCTCCCGCAGGAGCTGGCGGACGATCGAGCTCTTCACCACCTCGCCGTGCACCTCGAACGGCTCGATGGTGTGCACCGTGAAGCCCTGGCTCGCGCCGATCTCCCGGAGCACCGGGACCGTGCCGACGCGCCCGCGGCCCAGGGCAAAGTCCGTGCCGACCCACAGCTCGCGCATGCGCGCTCGCTCGACGAGCAACGCCGTGAAGTCCTCGGGCGACATGGCCGCTAGCGCGGGCGTGAAGCGCAGGGTGACGACCAGGTCGGCGCCCGCCGCGCGCAGCAGCGCGCTGCGCTCCTCGGCGTCGGTCAGCATGACGAGCGGCTGGTCCGGCCGCAGGATGCGGCGCGGGTGCGGCTCGAACGTGACGGCCACGGCGAGGCGATCACGCGAGCGGGCGCGCTCCGCAAGGTGCCCGACCAGGTAGCGATGGCCCAGATGCACGCCGTCGAAGCAGCCGACAGTCACTACCGACTCGTGCCGCGGCGGCAGCGCGCTGTCGGGCGGATCTAGCGCCAGCACGTGGTCAGCGCTCACCGCAGCACCTTCGTCGGCCACCATTGGCCTCGTCCCTCGTCCCAGCGGACTAAGCCGGCCAGTTCGCCGGACTGGCCATACGCGCGCGCCTGAGCCGGCTCACCGGGACGCGGCTCGCGGCCGGCCACCGGCATGCCATGCCCTAGGGCGCGCTCGTCGGCCTCCTCGAGCAGCAGCGCCGGCCAGTCGAGCAGCGCTAGGTCGGGCGCGTCGACCAGCTCCGGCCACGAGCCGTCGGCGAACGCCGCCGCCCACTGGTCCAGCGTGCGCGCCGTCGCCAGGGTGCACGGCCCGCTGACTACACGGACCAGCCGATGGACGTACGCGGCGCAGCCGAGCCGTCGACCCAGATCGTGCGCCAGCGCGCGCACGTACGTGCCTGACGAACAGTGTATCAGGACGTGCGCTGCCGGTGCAGCCCAGCGCTCGAGCACCAGCGCGCGCACCACGACCCGCCGCGGCGGTGCACTCACCGCCTCGCCGGCCCGTGCGCGGCGGTAGAGCGGCTGGCCTTCCTGCTTGATGGCCGCGAACGGTGGTGGCTGCTGCCACTGCTCGCCGAGCAGCGCGTCGAGCTCGCGGCGCAGCGCCGGCTCGGTCGGCAGGTCGTCGCTCGTGGCGGTAATCGTCCCGTCGGCGTCATAGGTGTCCGTGGCCACGCCGAAGACGATCTCGGCGGCGTACACCTTGTCGTGGCCGGCGTAGTACTCGCTGAGCCGCGTGGCCGTGCCCACGCAGACGACGAGCACCCCGGCCGCCGCGGGGTCGAGCGTGCCGGCATGGCCAACGCGGCGCTCGCCGGCGATGCGCCGCACGCGCGCTACGACGTCGTGCGACGTCGGCCCGGGCTCCTTGCAGACGTTCAGCAGGTAGCCCACCGGCAGTGGCGCTCGCCCAGGCGGCTGCGCTGTGGCCAAGACCTCGCTCCGGCTCAGCGCCGCGCCTCGCGCAGCAGACGCATGATGCGGTCGCCCCGTTCGATCGAGTCGTCGAAGTGGAACGCCAGCTCGGGAATCTGCCGTATCTTCAGCCGCTCACCCAGCAGGCGGCGAAAGAAGCCGCTAGCGTGCCCCAGCGCGGCGAGCGTCTGCTGCCGCTCTTCCGGCGAGCTGAGCACGCTCACGTAGACCCGCGCGTACTCGAGGCCCGGCGTGGTCTCCACATCGGTCACGCTGACCAGCCCACCGAGCCTGGGATCCTTCAACTCGGTGGCGATGAGGTCGCTGATCTCCTCCCGGAGCAGCTCGTTGATGCGCTCGAGGCGTCGAGAGCCCATCGGCCACCTCCCCTGCTGCCGAGTATGCCTTGGGCAGCAGCCCGCGTTCTTGGCCCCACCACCCCACGTTCCTCGGGCCTCCAGCCTGCCACCGTAGGGGCGAAGGCCCCTCGCCCCGATTCCTCCTGTGAAAATGGCTGGTATTCGGCGCTGCCCAGCCCCACCTCTCCTGGACCGGTAGGCTGAGGGGCTCCGCCCCTCTGTACTCCCCTTGCGGCACAGCCGCGCTCATTCACCGCCGGCGACACGCGGCGACATGGGCACCTCCCCCTGAGGGGCCTAAGCCAGCACGGCGCCGCGGCGCTCCTTGCGGTAGCACTCGAGGATGTCGCCCGGCTGCGCGTCCTTCAAGCCGTCGACGCCCACGCCGCACTCGTACCCCGTGCCCACCTCGCGCACGTCCTCCTTGACCCGCCGCAGGCTGGCGATCTTGCCCTCGAAGACGACGTCCTTGTCGCGCTTCACGCGCACCAGCTCGCCGCGCAGCAGTCGGCCGTCGGTCACGTAGCAGCCGGCGATCGGCGCGCCGCGGATGACGAAGACCTGCCGCACCTCGGCGTGGCCGTCGACGACCTCCACATACACCGGCTCCAGCAGCCCTTCGAGCGCCTTCTTCACGTCGTCGACGAGCTGGTAGATGACACTGTAGACGCGGAGGTCGACGCCCGCCTGCTCGGCGGCGTCCTTGGCCCCCGGCTCGAGGCGCGTGTTGAAGCCGATGATCACGGCATCGGACGCCGAGGCGAGCTGCACGTCCGACTCGGTGATCGTACCCGGCGCCGCGTGCAGCACGCGGACCTTGACCTGCTCGCCGCCGAAGCGCTCCAGCGACTCGCGGATCGGCGCGATCGAGCCGTCGACGTCGGTCTTGAGGACCACGCGCAGCTCCTTGACTTTGCCGGCCTGGATTTGCTCGAACAGCGTTTCGAGGGAGGTCGGGCGCTCGGGCTTCGCCGTCAGCGCCTGCTCGCGGCGCAGGCTACGCTGCGCGATGGCGCGCGCCGTCTTGTCGTCGGGCACTGCGCGGAAGCGGTCGCCGGCCTTGGGCACGTCGGACAGGCCCAGGACCTCGGCCGGCGACGCCGGCCGGACCGCCTTCAGCGGCCGGCCGCGGTCGTCGAACATGGCGCGCACGCGGCCGTAGACCGCGCCGGCGACGACGATGTCGCCGATCTTAAGCGTGCCGTTCTGGACGAGGAGCGTCGCTACCGGGCCACGCTGGCGATCCTTCCGCGCCTCGATGACCGTCCCGTCGGCCGCGCGGTCGGGGTTGGCCCGCACACCCCTCAAGTCCGCTACCAGCAGGATCATCTCCAGCAGGTGGTCCAGCCCCTCGCGTTTCTTTGCCGACACTGGCACGGACACCGTGTCGCCGCCCCACACTTCCACCTGCACGCCGGCGTCGACGAGCTGCTGCTTGACGCGGTCAGGATTGGCCTCAGGCTTGTCGATCTTGTTGATCGCCACGACGAGGGGCACCTGCGCCGCGCGAGCGTGGCTGATGGCCTCCAGCGTCTGCGGCTTGACGCCGTCGTCGGCGGCCACCACGATGACCGCCACGTCGGTGACCTGAGCGCCACGGGCGCGCATGGCCGTAAACGCCTCGTGGCCGGGCGTGTCAAGGAAGGTGATCTTCCGGTTGTTGATCTCCGCCTGGTAGGCACCGATGTGCTGCGTGATGCCGCCGTGCTCGCGCGCCGTCACATTCGTCTGACGGATAGCGTCGAGCAGGCTGGTCTTGCCGTGGTCGACGTGGCCCATGACCGTCACGACCGGCGGCCGCGCCACGAGGTGCGCTTCTTCATCCGGCGGCAGCGCCTCCTCGCCAGCCTCTTCCTCGATCGCCCGCGGCGCCACCTCGAACGTCAGGTCGGTGGCGACGATGGCTGCGGTGTCGTAGTCGATCTCCTGGTTGATGTTCGCCATCACGCCGCTGGCCATGAGCTGCTTGATGACCTGGCCCACACCGACGCCTAGCGCATCGGCCAACTCCTTGACCGTCAGCGATGGCGGCAGGGCCACCTTCCGCGGCGCGACGGCCACCGTCGCGCCGCCCGGGCGCGAACCGCCCGCACTGCCTGGGCGCCCGTTCCCCCCGCGCCCGTTGCGGGACCGCCCACCGAAGGCCCTCCCACGGGGCCGACCTGGGCGACCTACCATTCTTGCCATCGTCTCACCCCTCTCTCGCCAGCGTCGTCCTAGACACTTTCAGTGGGACCCGCTGGCCGGCGCGGCCTCACCCGCGCTATCCGCGGCCTCCGGCAGCGCCACACTGAAGGCCACCAGGGCCTTCCGGTCCTCCGGACTGATCGTCGTCTTCAACGCGTACTCCAGCGCGCGTCGCCGCAGCGCCTGCTCCCAGCAGGAGCGTGCACGGCAGAGATAC